>NZ_JAUBRK010000037.1:0-80442 GCF_036701825.1 Microcoleus sp. MOSTC5
ATTTAACAGGCTTCTCAATTCACATATCATTTTCAGTCTTTTTTGTCAACTCCTAATACTGAACCGACGCCCTAGTGGCGTCTTTGACTTTTTGCGGCACATCCGCAGTTCTCAGGTTGAATCTAGTTTGGTCTTGGTCTTGAGTGAGGAATATCATGAATCGAGCGCCCATATATTGAGTGATTGCAGTAGATATATTCTCTGTATTTACTTATTTTTAAATAGTTAGTTTTTTCGCGCCAACTTATATCGTTTCTGGTTGCACTCCTTACGATCAAGAGGACACGGCAGTGCCGTGTCCCTACCCGGCGGATTAATTGTAGGGAAACGGCACTGCCGTGTCCTGGCTGTCGGTAATATTAATTCCGATGCTACCGGATTTGATATTACTTAAAGCTGGACTGATTAATTGTTTTGCCTCGGATATCTGCCCGGTTATTTCGTACAATTCGCCGAGACAGTTTTTGGCATAAGATTTTGCCCGCAAATCTCCTAATTTTTTAGCATCATTAACGGCGGTTGCCAAGAGTTGAGTAACATAAATTAATGCCGTTTCTTCGATATTTGCGCGTGGCACGGGCGGGAAGCCCGCGATCGTTCTGCGCTTAAAAACTCTAAACTTTATCGCACTTTTCCCGATCTATCCAATAAGTGTGGCATAGATCGCCCACACTCCTAACTTATAAATAAAAACACTTAATTATTTAGAGAATTTTACGCTATGCAGTCGATCGCTTTTTCCTTCTTTTTTCTTGCTTCTCTCCTAGGTAACTAAAGCCTTCTTCCTTCTGCTATAGATTGTGTGCGATCGAACCGTGTCAAGTGCGATCGCGATCGGACTGGGGAACGTGTCTTAGTATTTCTTCACATATCCCGATTTCGGTCTATGATATATGCCTTATGGCGTATTTGTGTTTAAAGCCCGTTACCGCGTACCGCTGATGAGTCAATCAACCAATCCACCGCTATCCCAACCAGTTTCTCGAAGAACCGCCCTCAAATTCCTCGGAGTCGGTGCCGCAGGCGGGCTGCTTGGCTACTCTCGATTTTCCAAGCCAGAGCCCACCGTTTTTGTGCAAGATTCTATTGACTTGCCGCGAATGCTGAATCAGCGCAAAACCGTTGCAGTTGTAGGGGCAGGCTTGGCCGGGCTCGCCTGTGCTTACGAACTGTCCCAGCGGGGTTTCGCCGTAACATTGCTCGACAAATCGCCCCAACTCGGCGGTAAAATTGCTAGTTGGCCGATACAAGTCGGGAACGAAACTTTTATGATGGAACACGGTTTCCACGGTTTTTTTCCGCAATACTACAACCTCAAAAGTGTGGTTGAAGAACTAGAAATTACCGATAACTTTGTATCTTTAGAGTCCTACGCCGTTGTGTTTCGAGACGGCAAATACAAACCCGAAGTTTTCCGTCCCAACCATTCAGCTTTTCCCTGGAATATAGTTGACTTGGGGATATCTTCTCCCAATCGGCTCAAGTGGGGAATCAATCTGACAAAACCCGCTCACTGGGAAGTATTTCGGGAAATCGGCGGTTTTCAAACTCAAAAAACTTTCGATCGCCTCGACAATATATCAGTTGCCGACTGGGTAAAAGGTGAATTCCCGCGCGGACTTTATGACTTGTATTTTCTGCCTTTTGCTAAGTCCAGCCTTAACGCTCCTGACGAATTGAGCGCGGGAGAATTAATGCAATTCTTCCACTTTTACTTTTTCGGAAATCCAGAGGGTTTGGCCTTCAACGGCACGCGGCAAGATATGGGCACGAGTTTGGTGCAGCCTATTGCCAGAGCGATTGAAAGCAAAGGTGGCAAAGTATTGACAGATGTCGCAGTCAGTGAAATTCGCTGGGACAACGGCAAGATTGATTCTCTGAGTTACCAGTCGGGAGATGTACAGAGTAAAATACCTTTTTGGGTGAAGCGAAACGCGCTGTTAACTGACAGCAACTCTACGGAATATTTCGGGGCTGGGGACAGCGTATTTGCCGCCGCACCGTCGGGAAAAGAGGCAATTTCTCTGAGCTGCACTCACCAAGGCTGCACAGTTCAGAAACAGAACGACGGTCAATTTCACTGTCCTTGTCACGGGGCAGTTTTTGATGCCGAAGGGCGAGTTGTCAGCGGGCCTGCTCAGCGGGATTTGCCTCGATTTAAGGTAGTCGATGAAAAAGCAGATGAGGTACAGTTGGCCGCAGCAGCTAACCAATCGCAGCCGCAGAATGGGGGAGAAACATTGAAGGCTGATTACTATGTTTTGGCGGCAGATGTTCCGGGGATGCAGCATTTATTTAGTTTGGCCAGCGGTGAGGTGAATTCCCAGGTGCAGAAGCGGATCGAGAGCTTGAACATAGCCGATCCGTTTGCGGTGTGCCGTTTTTGGTTCGATCGCGAATTTCCCTGGGAACACAGCAATTTCAGTTCGCTTTCCGGCTACAAACTGACTGACAGCATTACGCTTTACCACAAAATTCAGGATCAGTTTATCGAGTGGAATCAGAAAACTGGCGGTAGTGTTGTGGAACTGCACGCTTATTGTTACAAGGAGAAGGAATTCCCGAACCAGCAAGTTTTGCTGGCGACTTTTGAGCAAGAATTGTACGAAATTGTACCGGAATTAAAAGAGGCAAATATGCTGCACCGGGAATTGGTAAATCAAAAGAATTTCTCTGGATATCCGCCCGGTAGCTATGCAGAACGACCAGAAACTTGCTGCGCTGTTCCAAATCTTTTGTTTGCGGGAGATTGGGTAAAAATGCCGTTTCCTTGCGGTTTAATGGAAAGGGCAGTGAGCAGCGGTTTGTTGGCCGCTAATGCTATTTTATATCAGGAAGGTTTGCAGAGGCGATCGCTCTTGACGGTAAATCCCCAAGGCGTGTTAAAAATCTAAGGTTAGCAGGGGGGCGGGTTTTATAAATCGTCAATTATCGGCTGCTATTCTCGGTGAAACCCGCCCCCAGCCATACCATTTTAAATTTTAAATTAAAGAATTAAATAATTGGGAATGACTGATTATATAAGGGTTTGGAGCTTTACTACAGTTGCATTCTTTTTTTTTAGATGAGTTACGGTTTGTGGGTGCGGTTTCGCTGAGGAGAAAAGGCAGAGCTTGCGAACAAAAAAAATATCTCCGTTGAGCGGGGTGAATATGCGGTTAAAATATTATTGAATCAGTATAAAGCAATAATAGATGCTGAAGAGTAACTGCACAATTCGCAATAAACCTGTAATGTTTGATGCTTTTGCAACAGAATACGATTTCGCCGCCACCTTGCAAAATCAGAACGATTTCTTTACTAAAAACCTATCGACCACTAAAGGTGCAGCATTAGATATTGGATGCGGTTCGGGAATTCTTGCTTTTGAATTAGCCCAGTATTACGATCGTGTAGTCGCCGTAGATTTTTCAGCAAAAATGCTGGCGATCGCCCGTCAAAAACGCTCAGCCCCCAATATCGAATACATTCAAATGGATGCCAGTCAATTAACGTTAGATCGCAAATTTGATTTAATAGTTAGTGCCGCCACTTTTCACCACTTGCCCAACCTCCCCGCCGCCCTCTCAGTAATTAAAAAATTGTTAAATCGGCACGGAAAAATCGTCTTTTTAGATAATATATCGGAAGTCGAAAGACCTGCTACAATAGGCTACATAGTAGGTGCAGCGAGAGATTTTATTCCCGACTGTTCTACCTACGGATTTCGTACAGCTTCAAGATTATTAAGGTTTAGACTGTCGCCAAGCTGGTTGAAACATTTAGCTAGCGACAGGTATTTGTCAGAACGGCAATTTAAAAAGATTTACGGTCGTTGCTTTCCCGGCTGTTATTTTGTAAAATTGGGTTGTTTTATGGGCGTAATCTGGGAACATTTCTAATGCAAAACAACGCGATACAATCGGTATCTGGAAGGGAACAAAAAACTCACATCCGCGAGTTGGGCATTAATCTGGATCGGTGGTATGCAATCGCCCGCAGCACCGAGGTGCAAACTCAGCCGCTAGCTGCAAAAATCTGGAATCGGGCGATCGTACTTTTCCGCGACAGTGCAGGCAAAATCAACGCTTTAGAAGATAGATGTCCGCACCGACAAGTTAAACTCAGCCACGGTCAAGTTAAAGGCGATTTAATCGAATGCGCTTACCACGGATGGCGGTTAAATGCAAGGGGAGAATGCGCCGAAGTCGATTATTTAGCAGAAAATCAAAAGCTGCCTAACTGCAAAATTCGCTCCTATCCAGCCAAGGAACAAAACGGTTTTATATGGCTGTTTCCCGGCGACGAAACGCAAGCCGAAAAAATAGATTTATTGGATTTGCCCGAGTGGGAACATCTCAATTATATTGCCACAGTTTCAGTCATCGACTGTCAGGCACACTATTCATTTTTAATTGAAAATTTGATGGATATGTACCACGGACACTTGCACGATGATTGGCAAGCTTGGGCAAATCCGGTGTTAGATACTTTAGAAGAAAACGAGCATCAAGTAACTGCTCGCTATCAGGCACAAAGTTATTACAAAATAGATAAAATTTGGTCAATTTCTCAGTTATTTTTTAAATCTCTGCGCCGACTGCACCCGGAACCGCTGGAGGTGAGTTATGTTTACCCGCACTGGGTTTCAACTTTGGGGAGCGACTTTAAGATTTACTGCTTGGTTTGTCCGGTCAGCGAGACAGCAACTCGTGCTTATTTAATTCACTTTACCTCATTAAATGCGTTTTGGCGGCTGCACAAATTGCCGGTTTGGTTTCGCAGGTTTATCAAAGATAGTTTGTTCGGTGCGGCTCAAAAGTTATTAGATGGTTTGGTGCGGCAGGATGTGTTAATGATTGAGGAAGAACAGCAGGCTTTTTTGCAGAATTCAGAAAGAAAAAGTTATGAATTAAATCGGGCTTTAGCCAGCGTGCAAAAGTTGATGAGAAGTCAGGCGGAAAATGGGTAATTCAGCCGCAGATTGAAGCCTACAGCGGGACGAATGAAACCAGCCTGCACAGGCTAAGATGAGAGTTCGCCTTTCCAAGCTTGAGCATGGTATTCTAGCAACAGGGAAAATTGACTTTCGGGAAGCAATTACCAACCACACCTAACACAGGAACCAAGCATGAACCGTGTCAGCATCAAGGGTGAGGAACACCCCATTAGGAAAATCTTTAGCGATGACTTTATGTTTACCATTCCCCTCTACCAGCGTCCCTATGCTTGGACAAATGAGCAAGCTGGGGAACTGCTGGAAGACCTCCTAACATCATTGGGAGATGGTAACGACACGATTGATCAACTCAACCCGTACTTTCTAGGCAGCATTGTTTTGATCAAATCTGGGCCGCCAGATGCTGAAGTTGTAGATGGTCAGCAACGTCTAACAACTCTCACCATACTACTAGCTGCTCTCCGAGCATCATTGCCAACAGAACACGCCAATGACTTGACCACTTATCTATACCAAAGAGGCAGCTTAATTGCGGGTATAGATAATCGTTACCGTCTGACTTTGCGCGAGCGAGATGCAGAATTTTTCAAGGAATATATTCAAAATGAAGGTGGTATTAACAAGCTCCAAAAATTGAACAATGCTGAGCTGATGGATACTCAGAAGCTTATTAAAGAAAATGCACATTTATTCTTGCAACGTTTGCAGACTATCGCGGAATCCCACCGTATACGTCTTGCCCAGTTCCTGATTACCCAGTGCTTCTTGGTAGTGGTTTCTACGCCTGACTTTGACTCTGCATATCGGATATTTTCTGTGTTGAACAACAGGGGATTGGATCTCTCCCTAACTGATATCTTGAAAGCGGACATTATTGGAAAAATACCAGAAGGGCAAAAAGAAAAATATACTAAAAAGTGGGAAGATACCGAGGAGAATCTGGGACGCGAGTTATTCAAAGACTTGTTTTCTCATATTCGGATGATTAAGGAAAAGAAAAAACTTAGCAAGAGTATCCTTAAAGAGTTTCAGGAAAACATCAATCCTGCTGCTGGGTCTCAGCAATTCATTGATGAAATTTTAGATCCTTATGCTAAGGCTTTTTCCGAAATTCAAAACTTAACTTATGAAAGCGAGCGGCGTGCCGAGCAAATAAATCAACTATTTAAATGGTTAAACAAGATTGATAATTTCGACTGGATACCGCCTGCGATTCTCTACCTATCTCGCAACCGTAATAGCCCCGATAATTTGGTGCGTTTCTTTATAGATTTAGACCGCCTTGCCGCAGGTTTAATGATTGTCCGCGCCAATATCAATGAGCGCATTGAACGTTACAGTAGATTGCTTACTGCTATTGAGCAAGAGGAAGATTTATTCAATTCCTATTCACCGCTCCAGTTTACTCCGGAAGAGTCAAACAATATCCTTAGAGTCCTCGATAGTGACCTTTACCTAATTCAAAAAATTCGTCGTTATGTTTTGCTGCGCTTAGATGCTGCTCTGTCAGAAGGTGAAGCATCTTACAACTTCTCCAACATGACTGTCGAACACGTACTTCCCCAAAATCCAGGGGCTAATAGTGAGTGGATGAAGTGGTTTCCTAGTCAGGAAGAGCGCGATCAATATGTACATCGTCTTGGCAACTTAGTTTTGCTATCTTCTGCGAAAAACACTCTGGCACAAAATTATGATTTTGATGTGAAAAAACAAAAGTATTTCACTACTAAGACAGGTGTTTCACCCTTTGCACTTACTACCCAAGTGCTGCGGGAACAGGAATGGACGCCAGAAGTAATGGCTCGACGACAGAAAGAGCTGATTAATGTTCTCAAGAATCTTTGGCGCTTATAGGATAATTGAATTTGATATCAAATCGCTATTATCTGTCAATCAGCACAAAACCATTTGCGTCCATCTGCAGTCAAAAAAATCTAAATTCCGCCAGCACAAACTTTACTTTTTAGGTCGCTGCTGCTGGTAAACGCTGATAACTTTATCGGCATAAGTAGCAGTTGCGCCACTTTTACAAGCTGCGGAGTCCCCTGTCATCCACCAGCAAGCGGCGCGGCGTACTGCGGTTAATTCATTGTTGCTGCTAGCTTTGTATTCGTCGCGCAGCAAATCGCCCACGATACAGGTAACAATTGATTTGGCTTTTGTAGCGTCGGCCTCAAATTGTTGGGGTGTTAAATCTTGTTTGGTACAGAATTTTGCCCAGCGGGAAATATTGTTCGGTAAAACTTGCCACTGACTGTACATTCCGTCATTTGCTGCTTGTGGCGGGGCGGCTTGTCGCAGCGCTTCTACGAGGGCGGAAACTTGCGCGCCGGTGACTGATTGCGCTGCCACTGGAAGTGATTGCAATCCGAGGCTAATTATCAGGCTGCCGAATAGTAGATTGGTTTTTGCGATCGATTTAAAATTCATTCACAAGGCCCTGTTTGATTTAAACTTTGTTTCCTCAAACAAGGTTTACTATTTTGTCGCTCGAATGCCTCTGTCTTAAGTATGATTTGCCTACTTAATGCACTGTCGATCGCACTTACGATAGAAATTGTTAATCTGTACGATAAAATCATAGAAGTACAACCCAGGGAAGTTCGACGTTACGCTACAGCAGAGGGTAGAGTACCATTCGGCGAGTGGCTTGATTCGCTCTGCGATCGGAATGTTAGAGTTAGAATCAAATCTAGGCTTGACCGAAGTTGAGCAAGGTAATCTCGGAGATTTCAAGTCAGTGGGACAAGGAGTTTTTGAACTCAGAATTAATTATGGCCCGGGCTACCGCCTCTACTTCGGACAAGTCGGCTTGACAATTGTGGTAATCCTCATAGCTGGGGATAAAAGCACCCAAGGACAGAACATTCGACAAGCTATAGAATACTGGACAGATTATGAAAAACGTGAAAGCACCGACAAGTGATAGCTACCGCGAGTACCTAATTGAATCTCTCCACGAGCCGGAAGAAGCTGCTGGTTTTATCGGGGCTATCTTGGAAGAAAAAGACCCTGAACCCGCACTTTTGAGAAATGCCATCAGAAAGGTAATTGAGGCTAAAATCAGGATGAATGCTCTTTCGGAGTCAGCAAAAAAACATCACGAAAAACTCGACAAGATGCTGACTGAAAGCGGCGGTTCGGAAATTTACAGTTTGGTAGCACTGCTCGAAGCATTAGGATTTAAACTAGAAATTACTGTCGCAGATACTGAATTGCCCGCTGACTCGGAATCAACGGATTTTGGGGAATCAGAATTATCGCCCGAACCAGTAGTAATTAATCCCAGTTAATGAGTAAATCGCGCCCTTACCCTTCCCTCACAAAATCAAACAATCGGTGAGCCATTTCTAGCTTGCTGCAAGGTGCTATTTCTACTTGCTTGCCGGCGGCATTAATTAATATTGCTTGATTGGTATTGCTGCCGAAACCTGCACCTATTCGATCGATCGGGTTTGCGGCAATTACATCCAATTTCTTCGCCCGCAATTTCTCCAAAGCTGGCTTGACAATATCCCCAGTTTGTGCTGCAAACCCGATTAATTTTTGGTGCCCCTGTTTCAATTTTCCCAACTCTGCCACAATATCCGCTACCGGTGTCAAAGGCAAACAATTCGGGAGCGATCGCTTTGGCAATTTCTCACTACTGTACTCAGCCGGCTTCACATCCGCTACCGCCGCCGCCATCACCGTCAAATCCGCATCGTGAAAGCATTGCAGCATCGCCTGCCGCATTTCTTCTGCACTCGCAACTGCGATCGCCCGCACACCTGAGAGCGGCAATTCGCCAGTTATACTGTGTACCAGCGTCACTGTCGCGCCCCGGTGCTGTGCAGCTTGCGCCAAAGCTATGCCCATTTTGCCGCTGGAAGGATTGCCGATAAACCGCACCGGATCGAGGTGTTCCCGCGTTCCTCCCGCACCGATCAACACCCGAAGCCCCGCTAAATCTCGATCGCCCTTCGCATACAACAGCGATTCAATATGAGGCAAAATCTCACCAGGTTCTGCCATGCGGCCGACACCCGCGCGATCGCACGCCAGCATTCCCGCCCCCGGATTCGCAGCATGATAGCGCCGATAAGTCAACACTTCCCGCCAATTCCGCTGCACCGCAGGCTGTTCCCACATATCCGTATTCATCGCCGGTGCCAGCAAAATTGGGCAAGTAGAAGCTAAGACAGTATTAGTCAGCAAATTATCAGCAAAACCCCCCGCCAACTTAGCCAAAGTATTAGCTGTCAGGGGAGCAATAACAAAAACTTCGGCCCATTCTCCCAGTTGAATGTGCAGGGGGCGGCCGTGACTTGCTTGCCAAAAATCTTTGTCCGTAAAAGCAGGATGGCGGCAAAGAGTAGCAAAAGTCAAAGGCGTTACAAACTCCCCGGCCGCATCAGTAAGAATAGCTTTAACTTCAGATCCAGCTTTCGCTAAAGTTGAAACTACTTCGCAAACTTTGTAAGCCGCAATTCCGCCGCTAACGCCGATTAAAATTCGTCTGCCTTTCATGTCATACCATTTTATATTTTAGATTTTAGATTTTAAATTGGGAATGACTGATGAATATCAGGGTTGAGAGCTGGCATACATTCACATTCTTTTTTGAAACGGGTGTCATTTTTTCATAAAAAAGAATCAAGAAAGAAATTAAGATGAAAATAGACAAAAATCCATAACTCATCTGTTCAATTCACAACAAAATATGCTGCTAACTTCTTCCTCAATTCCGTCGAAAATTTTAAGCTAGATTTTTTAGGCTATGCTTCGTCGTAGGCTTCCATATCCAGAAGGTGGAGATAAGGTTCAACCAGCTCCGGCCGCTGAAAGGCAAGCGATCGCAACAAATGCCAATCATTCAATCCCTCAAAAGGATCTGCATAATCGTCCACTTCCAAACGGACAGCCAATTCTGCCACGTCCTGAGAAGTAAGTACAGCAATATCGCGCGATGCTTTGGTTAAAGTTTTCATTTTTTTCCCCTGCCCGAGACTTCCGCCATACTATATCCTAAGCCTTTAATCTGATTTCGACACAGTTTCTACAACAAAACTTCGCATTACATCTATAACTTCGGGCAGAATCTCGTGTCCCATGATAAATTCTCGATACTGCACCGCAGTTCCCCAAGCAGTCAAACTGTCGCGCGATCGCACAGCAGCACTAACGGGCACAATAGTATCTTGAGTACCGTGCACGATTAAAACAGGTGGCAAAGCACTCCCAGCAACTGGCGAAATCGACGGGTGTAAATAACCGCTCAGACAAATTAAACCGGCTACAGGCAAAGTCAATCCCACATCTAGAGTCATCGCTCCCCCTTGAGAAAAACCGCCTAAAATAGTGCGAGACAAAGGCACGCCCGTGCTGCTTTCCAAAGACAGCAAAAATTCCCTCAGCAATTGCCGGCTTTTTACCAATCCCTGAGCGTCTTTACCTTGAAGGTCATACCACGCTTTGCCGCCCATTGCCTGGGGATGGGGAAAGGGGGCGTCGGGAAACACAAACTGATAATCCGGTAAATTGAAAGCCGGTGCTAAGGAAGTCAAATCCCGAGCATTAGCACCCCATCCGTGCAAAGCGACAATCACAGCGACAGGTTTGCGATCGGTTTTTGGCGGAATGCTAATAAATTGTAAAGACATCGTAATTAGTAATTGGTAATCTGGCATTGCTACAATTATAAATTGTTGCGGTGAGTAAAACCCAAGATATTTGTTTTGGGCAAGATTTGACTCGAAATTAGCACGCAGTTGCCAAGAACTCTAACTGTTAACTGTTGACTGTTAGCTGTTAACTGTAGGGTGCGCAATCCGCACCTTTCCCAAGTATGGTGCGCACCTTTCCTAAAGAAATAAAAAAAAGAGAGAACGGCGACGCTCTTGCGTTCCCATTAGAAAGGGAGATGCCAGGGGGAGCGAGGCTATACTCAGCTATAAGCGAGATTTCTCCCGCTAATTTCAACTAACACCTACCGCAGATAAAACCTGAGAAACAGATTACTGGGACTGTTGCCGCACCGGCACCTCAATTGAGAATTCAGTTCCCTCTCCCGGAGCCGATACGCACCTGAGCGAACCTTGATGTTTGTCCACTATTTGATAGCCGAGCGACAATCCCAAGCCAGTACCTTTGCCTACAGGCTTGGTAGTGAAAAACGGCTCAAACAAACGTTTTTTGACATTATCGGTCATGCCCGTTCCATTGTCAGAGATTCGCACGCATACACAATTAGAATTTAAAAGTTCAGTGCGAATCCGAATTGTAGGTAAAAATGGCGAATTTGAGAAATTTTGCCCGAGCAGCTTTTTTTGATTTTGTGCGTCATATAAAACATCAATAGCATTTATCAAAATATTCATAAATACCTGATTTAATTGTCCCGCAAAACACTCCACTAATGGCAAATCTCCGTATTCTTTGATGACTTGAATACCCGGAAAATCAGCTTGGGGTTTCAGCCTACTCTCCAAAATCATCAAGGTGCTGTCAATGCCTTCGTGAATGTCAACAGACTTCATTTCAGATTCATCCAGGCGCGAAAAATTCCGCAGAGAAAGCACGATATGGCGGATGCGTTCAGCTCCCAAATTCATAGATTTTAGGATTTTAGGTAAGTCTTCAATAATAAACTCCAATTCGATCTCTTTTTGTTTGTCTTGCACTTCTGGCGTTGGGTTCGGATATTGCTGCTGGTATATTTCCACAAGTTCCAGCAAGTTTCGAGTATATTCGCCTGTATGGATCAGGTTCCCAGAGATGAAGTTGACAGGATTGTTAATTTCGTGGGCAACTCCAGCTACCAACTGCCCCAAGCTGGACATTTTTTCAGTTTGGATTAGTTTAAATTGAGTTTCCTGCTTTTTTAGTGCTGTTTCTAGTTCAGCGGTGCGCTCTTTTAGTTGAATTGTGCGATCGTACACTTGCTGTTCTACTTTGGCGGTACGTTCTAGAGACATCAACAGGTAAATCGTCAAGCTGCCAGTCATCAATAGCCCGATCGCACAAATAGCCAGCGAACCCTGATGCGTCCTCAGACCGTTGTACCCGTTCCCGGGCAAAACTAGCAGCATCCACTGGCGGTCTGCTACGTTCAATAAGCGAGTGCAAGCACTAGGATTTTGACAGATTTTCCCCCGAACCTTAGTTAACTCTGGCTTTTCTAGTTTTGGGTTATCTATCAACTGCTTAGCTTGTGAGTCGTAGCGCACCAGAAAGCGTTCTTTCCCTGTAGCCGAGTTGTCGTATAGGTAAAAATTAATGCTGTCTAAATTTAGGGATTCTAAAGAGAAATCGACCATATGGGTGATCTGAAACAGACCCGCAATAACTCCCATGAGATTTTCGCGGTTCTTGACCGAGTTATCTAGAGAAGTTGTGCGACGGGGTACTGGCAGAAATACTTGCAATCCCGGTTGATTGTTGCTGACTAATTTAATCTGCGCGGAAGCCGCTATTTTCCCCGTATTCACCGACTTCTCTAAAGCTGCTTTGCGCTCGGGGCTGGAGGCAAGATCAAAACCGATCACTTTGTTATCTTCTTCTAGTGCTTCTCTGTAAATAATTGGAAAGTATTCCGATCGCACTTTTGCTTCGATCGGCTTTTTGTCAGGAGTTCGCTCGTAAATTTGAAATGCCGGAAAACCTTCGGCTCGAATTGCGGCTTCGTAAGCTGCTTTTTGGGCAGCAGGCACGCGCACACTCCAGTTAACAGAATAGATGGCAGAATGTCGGGAAAGTGCAGGTTGAACGAATTGCTTAAAATCTTGTCTGCTAACTTCAGTAGATGCGTTGTAGAATGCTTGAAGTGAGTAAAGAAATTCTAAATTGTTATTGATGCTTTGCTGCAAAGTCACATTCAGGCGATCGGCTTGCTCGTGAAATTGAACTTGCATTCGTTGGTTTTCCGAATGCCACACAAGGGCGGCGGCTGCCAATGACAAGCTCGTACCTGTCCAAAGAGTCAGCGCTGCTGGAATGTAGCGACGGTACCACTGTAAACTTTCCGCCAGCGAATTAAACCAATTGCTGCCAACATTCATATTTCCACACCTTCTGCCACCGGAGTGCAATTAGTTTAAAGACTTGTGAAATTCCTTGATAACACAAGAGACCGCCCAGAAACTACATTCTCTAAAAATTTACGATCGCAGGAATAGGGCTTACCCTGCGAAACCCAATTTCTACGAAAATATTGGTGTGGTAACGAGAAATATGGCAAGAAACCGGGTTTCTTAGGAATAGTGCATCTACTGAGGAATTGCCACCAATTGTAACTAAGTGAAACGAAGCGAGTTCAAATCTGGGTGCTCCCCAATTTCCTTCCCCGGAAGCACCCGGGAACGACAAAAAGCCTTTATCTGGTGGGGCGGGTACTCAAAACCCGCCCCACAAAGCCAACTTAAATGTCGAACAGGTTACAAAACAGTCCCTATTTCCTTCAAATAAACCCGTGTAAACGGTTCTCCATCTCCCAGAGTATACTGTTCGATCAACCCCTGGCGGCGAATAGAAATACTATTTTCTTCCCTCACCACAACAGTATCGTCATCAGTGCTTTCTCTGCTCAACATCATCTCAGTTTCCCCCGGATTGTCCAGCACCACCATATTGCTCCCCTGATAAAACATTCCGTCCGCTTCCAAAATATTTCCGGGATATTCAGCAATTAACAAATCGAGCTTGGGATTCCGCAGCAAACTTTGCACGTTAAGATTGTAATTCTTATGCAAAACTTTTTCAGAACGGTTGACAAAAAGTCCACCGCGACAAACAGCACCGATCGTCCAATCGGGATGCTGCAACAAAATGTGGTCGATTGTTTCTTGCAGTTCTTGCACCGAAATTTTGTTGAAAGTAATAATCGGAACTCTGGCTGATTTTCCCGAGTCAAAGAAAGTTTCGATAATATGGGAAGGCACATCAACCCCTTCGCCTACAGCCGGGTTGAGGTGCATAAAAATTCCCGGCGCGGCATTGATTTCGAGAATCCCAAAATTGCCTGTTTTCCAAGATTTGGCGAGAGTTTCTGTTACCACATCCACCCCCAAACAAGTTAACCGAAAATGTAGGGCGATATCTTGAGCCAAAACAATGTTATCCGGGTGAATAGTCTGGGTAGCGTCGATGCTGACGCCGCCTGCGGAAAGATTGGCGACTTTGCGCAGAGATACAGTGCGATCGCCCTCTAGGACACTATCCAATGACAGCCCTTGTTCTGCCAGATACATTTCCATCGATTCGTCGGACTGAATTTTGCTCAGGGCCGAAGTTGGCGTATCCAAACGTTGGGATTTGCGGTTTTCACGGCGGATCAATTCGCGAATTGTTGAGTCGCCGTCCCCTGTTACCCAAGCGGGTCGGCGTTCAGTTGCCGAAACAAATTTGCCGTCAACGCACAGCAGCCTAAAATCCGATCCTTTGATGCTATTTTCCACAATTACTCGCACCGATTCTGTTTCGGGAATTGCCTTAACAGCTCTTTTAAAAGCGGCCTGCAATTCCTCAGCATCTCGGATATCTGCTGTGACGCCAATTCCTTTATGACCGACTACTGGTTTGACAGCAACTGGATAGCCAATGTCTTTAGCAACTGCCAGAGCTCCGCTTTCTGTGGAGACGATATCGCCTTTGGGAACAGGAAATCCTAATGTAGCGAGAAAAGCTTTACAATCGTCTTTGCGCGTGGTAAAATCTGAGTCTAAGTGGCTGTCAGAGTCAAAAGTAGTTGCAGAGCCGCGCACGAGTTTTTTCCCGTACCCGTATTGTATCAATCCTTCATCCCACAAATAAAATACGGGAATGCCTTTTTGCGATGCCGCTCGCATTAACGAATAAACTGTCGGGCCTCCGTAAACTGACTGCCGGAACATATTTTGCAGCGCGCCCATTTGTGCTTCCAAGGGAAAGTCTTGATTTTGATTGATGGCTTCAAACCAATCCCAAACAGCGTAAACTACGGCTCGGGCACTGCGGGCGTGAAGTGCTTCTATGCTGATTCTGTTAAACTGAGAAAACGGCTTGACGTTCCAGTGTTGGAAGTGCAAACCCATGTCGAGTTTTGCAACTTCTGAAGCGGTACGGCCGAACAGTTGGGCGTGGTTTGAGAAAGTTTCCTGCTGGAGTTGCGGGTAGCGATCGCTAATAATTTCATGGTAATGTGCGATCGGCAAAGGTTCGCTCGCGCCCGTCACCGCCAAATCGAAAACTAAAGCCGCTGTTCCTAAATAAGGGTTTGGCCCCATATAGTGTTTGAAGTTGAAAACATCAAAAACATCTGTTTTTCGAGCATTGACCCGCGCTGTTTCGGTGCTTTTTTCTTGCAGCATTTTCTAACCTCCTTTTCGTCAATTTTTCACATTAACTCTCTTGTCGGTGCATTAGATACTACCCGCAGGCATAGATATTGCAGTAGCAGTTGATACAAACACTCCGACCAATTCTGCCTTCAGCATCGCGGGAGTGGGGGAGAGGGGAAGTGGGGGAGTGGGGGAGATGGGGAGAGGGGAAGAGTGGGAAAATATTTCTTCTTCGTTCAACATCTAACTAAGCACTGATGACGAAGCACCTATAGCTAAGCACCTATAACTAATAACTCTACTTCCTTGCCCTCCAGAAAAAAAGCTCTAACTTTTGAGAGGTGCACTGCCCACTTATTGCCCACTTATAATTGTTTATGACTGTGAAGGAGAATTTAAGAGGCAGCAAATTTATGAAGCTCGCACAAACTGCTCTCAGGGATCAAGTTCACGAATTAGCTGAGGAAGCATTTCACCGGAAGCTAATTTCTGGCTACGGCGATGGTCAAAACAGCAACGAATATCAGATTGTCTGGAATGGCAAACCCAGACACCTACCTTTAGAACGGGCGCGTACGGTATTGAGCAATTTGATCGAGCGATCGCACTAACGGGCGATCGGACTAATTTAGGACTTACGCTCATAAACCCGGTTTCTACGAGAAATAAGAGGTTTATGAGGGAAACATCCAGTCAGAAACCGGGTTTATGACCAGCGCGCGCGTAAGTCCCGTAATTTAACTCATTTTTTGACCCCTCCTATATTTTGTTAGGGGGGTAGGTTTTTTTTCGCAAAAACATCTTTACAGCCCGCAGCCCAAGTAAACAAACCCCAGAACCCTTGAGTTTTGTGCGTCCAGCAATCAGCAAATTCAGATAATTTTGTGTATCTATCTATACCTTTTGGCAGTTTTCACAAGGAAAAATTTTGTGTTTTAGTGAAATTTAATAAATTAAAAGTGGAGATAATATGGCGAGCAACGAAAATCAGGGAAAGTTGCTAATTATTGGGGGCGCAGAAGACAAAGAGGGGGAGTGTAAAATTCTGCGGGAATTCTTGCGGTGCGCCGGAGGCACTAAAGCCCACATTGTGATCATGACGGCTGCAACCAGCTTGCCGGGAGAAGTAGGAGATAATTACATCCGAGTGTTTGAGCGACTCGGCGCTGAAGATGTGCGAGTTGTTGACACCCAGAGACCCGAAGATGCCAACAATCCAGATTATTTAGAAGCGATCGAACAAGCCACTGGCATATTCTTTACCGGCGGAGAGCAAGCGCGGATTATTAACTGCTTGAAAGACACCCAACTCGACGCAGCTATGCACAAACGCTACTCTGAAGGGATTATCATTGGCGGCACGAGTGCCGGCGCGGCGATGATGCCAGACATGATGATTATTGAAGGAGACTCCGAGACAAATCCCCGCGTTGAGGTGGTAGCAATGGGCCCGGGAATGGGTTTTCTTCCGGGAGTTGTCATCGACCAGCATTTCGCTCAGCGAGGTCGTCTGGGACGCTTAGTTACCGCACTCTTGCTGCAACCGGCCGTGTTGGGATTTGGTATTGACGAAAATACAGCTATTTTAGTCAGCGGTGACGAGTTGGAAGTCATTGGCGAAAGCGCTGTAACAATCATCGACGAGTCGGAAAAACTCCACGACAATATAGATGGACGGTTGAAGGATGAGGGTTTGGCGATTTGCGGCGCCAAGTTGCACATCCTCCCCCACGGATACCGGTTTAACTTGAAAACTCACGAGCCGGTGTTCGATAACGTAACAACTACAGCAGACAGGGAAACGGCGATCGCCTAATTTACTTCCAACGCCGCCATAGTAAATGTCAAAATTATGTAGGGAGCGCAGTGCGAACCTTACCGCTTGAAGGAAATATCAGGGTTTTTAAACCCCGATACTTCGTTGAGAACTCATACAAAGAAGAGGTAAACTCCTCTTCTTTTTTTATTGCGGTTTGTGGTTTTTTAAGCACTTTTCTGTTCGCCAAACATCGACTGCTGCCCTTCTTCAGTCGAAATTAAATTCCACCCTTGAGTTTTCAGCTTCTGAAATGTTGCCCATCCGTTAGAACCGCCCGGTTCCCGGTAGTCGGGTGCAGCGTACTGCGGAAAAGCTGTGTAAGGCCGCCACGCTTGACGGGCTTCCGTGCGCAAGTGCAATATCTTTTCTCCATTGCCTCCCAATCTGGGCAACCAGCACATTTGTTTTAGCATTTTTAACACTCCAGAGTTTTACAGTAAGGGTAATTCGTCAACATCCCAATTAAACTTTTAGAACCCTAGAGCCGCTGCTCGGAATATCTAACGGGTAACAGGGACGGATGAGATTTTCACCGATTACCAATTACTGAGGTAGCAGCAGTCGTTAAAGCTGATTTTGGTTCTGCAAAGTTTGCCAGTCAAGAACTATAAAACAAGTGTTGCCAAGGCATAAGCAAAAATAATCATTGCTCTTCTCGGCTCAAACTTGAGTTAAAGTCGATCGCGCGAAAACCCAGTTGAATAAAGGATTCATTTTTCTGGTTTCTCTTGCCTGATAATTACAAGCCGATCCTCGCTCTTTCCGCCTAAAATCACATCATTCTACAGTATTAGCTCTGTCAGCTAAAAAATGTTCCTTTAGTTACAAACTTTAAACTCTTATCACGATTTATCTAGTTATCAAAAGTTAAATTACTTTTCATAAACAGCACTTCACAATTTTTTGTTACTTTAACTACATTTTTGATTGATTTAAATCTGGCCTCCGGGTTCTCAGGCGCGCACCTTACTCAACCGGTAGGCTGCGCACGAGTAAATCCTCCGGGTGCGCCTCTGGACACCTGACAACATAAGAGTTACAGGTTTAACTCTTAAGAACGATGGCGACTGATTTGCAAAATGGTAACAATGAATACTAATCACAATTATAAGTTCTGCAAACAAGCTATTCATCGCCGCTGCAATTGAATTTAAACTCTTCGCTCCCAACAACAAAGCAGCTACACTGCTCGGCTCCTTTTGCTTGTGGAAAGAAATTGCTTTAGAAAAAGATGACAGAGGTTATTTGCGCACTAAAATTCAGTTAGAAGACGGTATTTATCAATACAAATTCCGAATTCAATCGCAAAGTCCCTGTTGTGAAGCCGACGAATGGGTAGAAGTCAACGATCCCTACGCTACTGAAATTGACCGCACTACTAATACAAGTACAATTCGCATCAAAGCAGGCGCGCGAATTATTGATAGCTATGTTTGGCAGCACGACGACAAAAAACTCCCCGAAAATGAAGAATTAGTTATTTACGAACTTCACGTTGCTGATTTTTCCGGCGCAGATGGTTCCGACAGTGGCGGTAAATTCCAGCAGGCGATCGAGAAATTAGATTATCTGTGCGATTTGGGGATAAATGCGATCGAACTAATGCCAGTTAATGAATATCCGGGCGATTATAGCTGGGGCTACAAAGTCCGCGATTTCTTTGCCGTAGAGTCCAGCTACGGTGCAACCGCAGATTTGAAGCAATTGATTGACGAATGCCACGGACGGAGCATTCGGGCGATTCTGGACGGCATTTACAACCACTGCGATGAAGAATGTCCCTTATTGCTCATCGATCGCAATTATTGGTACTACCGCGACAAACACTATCCCGAAGATCACGCTAACTACTGGGGCCCGGAGTTTAACTGCGATAACTTCGACTCAAAACTCGGCATTCGTCCCGCTTGGAAATTCATCGGCGATGTCGTTAATTTCTGGATTCAAGAATATCATATCGACGGCATTCGCCGGAGATGCAGTGCGGCAGTTGGACAATCGAGATTTCCTGCACTGGATAACTCGCGAAGCGAAAAAAACCGCCTGCGACAAGCCATTTTACAACATAGCAGAACACATTCCCGAACTTACCGAACTCGTGGCTGCGGACGGGCCGATGGACGGTTGCTGGCACGAAAGTTTTCGCATTTTTGCCATAGAAAATCTCGCGGGGGATCGTTTCGATCTCGAAAAGCTCAAGCAAGCTGTGGATGCCAAACAGCAAGGCTATCAAAAAACAACTAATGTTATCAATTATTTAGCCAGTCACGACCGATCCCACTTGCTGGCGGAAGCAAGCTTTCGGAATCTCGACCGAGAAGCTGCTTTTCAACGAGCTAAATTGGCAGCGGTTTTGTTAGTAACAGCAGTAGGAATACCGATGCTGTGGATGGGGGAAGAGTTTGGACAATCCACTCGGCAAACTCCCAACCATCCGAATAAACTGCAATGGTCTTTGTTGAAAAATCAACCAAATCATGAGTTGTTGGAATACTACAAACACGTGATTCGGCTGCGGCAAAAATTCCCGGCACTTTACACGGAAAATATTGAATTTTTTCACGAAAATGCCGAAGCCAAAGTCCTCGCTTACTGCCGCTAGAGCGATGAGGGAACGCGAGCAGCAGTAGTTGTGGGAAATTTTTCGGATACTTATCTATCTGGTTACTGCATTCCTAACTTTCCGGGTGCAGGAACTTGGCACGAGTGGATGTACAACAAAATTGTAGAAGTTGGGGAAGAAGGGTTTAAGTTTGATTTGCCGGAATGGTCAGCGCAGGTATTTGTTTGAGCGCCGGAGAATTTATGCCTCCAGGCAGATGATCGGGGAAGTTGTACAACAGTAAATTGTATTTACGACTGGCGCACCAAACTCAACAAACCGGGTTTTTCTACCGGGGCGGATGTCTGGAAGATAGTTTTTTGTAGAAAAACCCGGTTTCTGCGTTCCAGAGTGCGATCGTAATTCCTGGTATTGAGAATAACAATTGCACCGCGACGTGCCACCTGTCAATTAACACATCAATTAACACAAACTTTGTGGGAGGACAAACTCTATGGGTTGGCTAAAAAGATTGTTTGGTTTAGAAAAACTTGAAAATCAAGAAACTGTTGACGCTCCTGCTTACCAAGCACCTGTAGCTCAAGCTCAAGCTCAAGCTCAACCTGCTGCGAGCGCTCAGACAGTTCCGGCGGAACGCATGGGATTGAATGGAGAATACGATGAAAGCGGTTTAGCTAAACGGGTAGCTCAGGCTTTTGATGCAAATCCAGATGTTGCAGATATTGAGACTGTTTATGTGGCTCAACACGGCTCTACGGTGGTTCTCAAAGGTACTGTTCCCGATCAGGCAATTGTCACCAAGCTGGTGACAATTGCTAAAGGTGTCAAGGGTGCAACTGGGGTGGAAACTAATCAAGTTACTGTAGGCTAGCGCGACAGTTGTTGCTAACATATAACAGTTAACAGTTAACTTTTACCAGTTAACTGTTAACTGTTATATGCTTTTCTGCATCTTGCGCTGTATTTTTCGGGCGGGCGAGATACCCCACAATAATTTCATCAAAATTGACTGTAAAATTTAGATGCGCCTGGGCTTAGCAATCGTCCTGACGATTAGGACGTTCTTCATTGCTGAAACATAAAATATTATATTGCTTCTGACTTCTTCCCTCCCGTAAATTGCTCGTTGCCGAACTTCCTTCTTTAATAAGTGTGTTTTTGAGTTATCTTTTTTTAATTAAAAAATATGACCGGGGAAACCTTAGAACCTACTCGCGGGAAATTAGAACGGAGTCTTTCGCAGAGGATTCAAGCTTTGTACCGTTCTCAACTCGGACAACAAACGAGTCAACCGCTATGCCATCTTTTGGATGACAAATTGATAATTGTGCTCGAAAATGGGGTTACTAAACCCGAAAAACTGCTGGCTGAGAACGGTCAGCAAGATTTGGCCGGGCAGGTGCGAACGCAATTAGAATCAGTCCTAGAAGGGCAACTGAAAGACTTAATAAAAGAGGTTTTGGGTGTGGGAGTAACTGATTTGCTCAGCGATGCGACCTTGGAGACGGGCCGCACCGGAACGATCGCAATTTTGGAGTCTGCACCTAAAGTTCGCGATTCTAGTTCCCAGTCTAAAACTCAACCTAAAACTCAACCTAAAACTCAACCAGAAACATCTGAGAGTTGATGTGCTGGCGGATAATTATTTCTAAATCCTTGATGTTAAAAGGTTTAGAAATGTATTCAACGCAGCCGGCTTTGAGAATCCGATCGCGGTCTTCTGCTTTTGCTAGTGCTGTGACAGCCACAACCGGAATATGTCTGAGATCCGGGTTTTGTTGGATGCGCTTTACTACTTCTAAACCGTCTATATCCGGCAGGCAAATGTCGAGTACGATTAGGTCGGGAGGTCGATCGACTGCTGCTGAAATAGCTGCGTAGCCGTCCGCGGCTCCCATGCACTCGCAGCCGAATAAATCGAGTATTTGTGTCAGCAGCTCTAAGTTGTCGTGATTGTCGTCTACAGCCAACACTAAAGGACGCTTGTCAACTGCCGATGGGTCGCTCAATACTAAAGGACGCTTGTCAACCGCCGATGGATCGCTATCTAAAAACGAGGATTCCAAATTATTTGTCCAAGTAGGATAGTTCATAAATGCCGATCGAAAAACGATCGAAAAAGGAGCAAAAACTTTTCCCCGAGGCATTCTTCAAGTGGCGCTCGGGCACTTGAAATAGATTGGCTCGTATTTGTAGCTCTCAGATGGCTAGTTACCGATTTAACCAGATTGTACAATAATCTCGTTACAAGCTGGGGCAAAGATAGCCAAAATCGATCGATCGCATAGCATCTGCTTAATTGTACCTATCCCAGCCCCATTTACCAACTTAGGCGCTATAGGTACGTCAGCCTTGGTAACAACACGCAATAAATACGGAAAATATTACCAATAAAGCATCTTAGCTTAATAGCATTGAATAGCGGCGGCCGCTTTTCAGGATACTCATAACATTAAACCTGGGTTCCCCTACATGGATCTACCTAGAGGAAGATTCTAACGGACACTTAATTTTCACAACTTCCACCTGCTGAGAGATACTTGTTACTCTACTTTATACTTCAATGTTTTTAAGTAGTAATCATCACACTTTAAGCCAGTAAAAAAAATTCAGTTTTTACTTAAGCTTTTTTACCGGATATTAACCTAGGAGGTTTAAATGACAATTCCAATCAGAGAGGACCTGACTTACATTTTGCTCAAAAAGATTGGCAGCGGCAACGGCAAGGGAGAGTCGGAAATTAGGAACGCAGCCGAAGAATATGTCGGTCACGAGGTGGCGGAAGCGGAATTGCTCGGTCATTTGGACTATCTCAACCAAAGGGAATTTATCAAAGCGGAGTTTAGTGGAGAGCCTTACGGAGGGCCTGAGTTATTGCCGCCTTTAGTCGCATTTCAAGAAGCTGATTTAACAGAAAAAGGCCGCAAACTGTTACAGAAAATGGAGACAAATCCTCCGAAGTCGCTCCACCAGGAAGGAGCGGCAGTCCCTATCGCTTCAAAGGATATGCCGTTTTTGGAAAAAGTGTTGGTAAAAGGTCACTTGGAGGATATTTTTGATGCCCGCGACATTACCGAAGTAGTGTACCGGGTCATGCGCGACGTGATGACAAAAGACGCCATCGAGCACGTGGAATCTGAATTGCACAAAGAAGTTTTGCCTACGGATGACAAAACCCTGCAACAAGAAATAGCAGACCTCTGGAAAGATACCAATCCGCTGGTGGGATTGCTGAGCCGGATACGTCAGCCTTTGACCGGCCCGCCTGCACCTGCGGGGATCGATGGCAATTTGTTTGCACGGAGGGTGGAACTAGAAGGCGCACTTCCTTCAGGAGTAAAACCGGAAACTGCGATCGCGGCTGTATTTTCCGCAACGAAGGATGAGCTGTCCGAGGAGCGAATTCAGGAAATAGCGGGCTTTTTGCCAGACAGAATTCGGGACATTTGGCAGTCGGCTTAACGCAATATTTCACAGTATAAATACTTACACGCTGGGTTGACGAACCAGTATTCTGCGCTTTTGAGCCAGAATGCTGTTACGTCAACCCGGTTTCTCTATATCTGTTGCCTTGTAATTCTGAAAGTATTTTGCAGTCAGGACTTCAGTCCCGATACCAACTCGATCGAGCTTTCGTCTTCACTACTTGTCCGATCGCTGATTCTTTCTCCTCTAACTGCTCTGAGAAACGCGGTTTCTCAGCGAAATTTGTCGGGAAACCAGATAATATCCCCACAAACCAAGTTGCTGGCTCCCGGGTTGGCTAAATCGAATAGATGTCGCGAAAGTGTTGTATTCTATAATACAGGGCGAGTGAAGACTGTGGCTCGCAAAGATGCTGTCAACAGCCCAGGAGCTCAAAACAGATGCCCCGCACAAAAGTTAGACAAATGTTGCAATCGGCTTTAGAACAAGAGATTTTACTGAATCGAATTACCAATCGCATCCGCAATTCTTTAGAACTGCAAGAGATTTTGATGACAACCACCCGAGAAATCCGCAGCTTTTTAGCGAGCGATCGGGTAAAAATTTATCGCTTTGAGTCCGACGGTAGCGGTGAGGTCATTGCTGAGTCCATCAACGGCGACAGCTTGTCATCTCTGCTGGGTTTGCGCTTTCCACCAGGCGACATTCCCAATAGTGCCCGGGAAATGTTTCTCAAAGCGCGGCAGCGAGTGATTGTAGATGTGGAATTGAAGCATCAAATAATTAATCGTTTAGATTCTCTTGAAACCGGCAAAACTTTAGCAGTTGAAGATATTAGCTATCGTCCTGTAGACCCCTGTCACGCTGAATATCTGAAGGCTATGGGGGCACGTTCTTCTCTGACGGTGCCGATTTTGCATCAAAATCAGCTTTGGGGGCTGTTGGTTTCTCACCACAGCCAACCGAAACGGTTTAGCGATCGAGAATTGAAAATGGTGCAGTTGCTTGTGGATCAACTTTCAATTGCGATCGCCCAATCCTTTCTGCTCAGTCAAGCTCGACAGCAAGCGCGCGACGAAGCCGTTGTCAACCAAATTACCAGTTTGCTGCACTCTCCTCTAGAACTAACCGAAATTCGGCAAACAGTTCTCGAACAAACTGTCAGCCATTTGGATGGTTCGGGAGGGCGACTGTACATTGCAGCCGAGTTTGGCGATCGGCCGGCTTTACTTTATACCTGCGGTCAGCAGCCCCGGGACATCGACCTTGAACTCAGCCCGTTTTGGCAGCAGATCATGGGGTTTCCCAACCAAGACGATCGAGCAAAAATTCCTGATACCAGCCAATTAGGTTATTTTCAAAATATATATTCCCAGCATTACAGTTCAATTGACAAAAATATTTCTAGTTTAATCGTACCCCACTTGTACGCGATTTCCGATATTTCTAAAGAACCTCAAATCAAATCTTTATCTGCTAATTTTATCGAAGCTTCCATTCGATCGTTTTTGGCAGTACCGCTGCAATACGGCCAACAGTGCATCGGCTGTCTCACCATTTTTCGCAGCGCTATAGAAACCGAAATTATGTGGGCGGGCCGTTGCAGTTCCGACGCCCGGAGCGATCGTCCCCGACAGTCCTTTGCAGCTTGGAAAGAAATCAAAACCGGCGAAACTCAACCGTGGAGCAGCGAGGAACAGAAGCTAGCAAAAGCTTTAGGAACTCACCTGTACATGGCTGCAATGCAGAGGCGCGTCGAGGCGATGATCCGACATCAAGCTTCTCACGACTCATTAACCGGTTTACCTAATAGATTGCTGTTTAATGAAAGGCTGTCTTTAGCTTTAGCTAGCGCTCACCAAAACGCCGAAATGCTGGGGGTGATCTTTCTAGATTTGGATAGATTTAAAAATGTTAACGATACTCTCGGACACCCAGTGGGCGATTTGTTGCTGCAAAGTGTATCTCGGCGTTTGAGTAACTGTTTGCGCGCGGGAGATTCTATTGCCCGTTGGGGCGGGGATGAATTTACCGTGCTGCTGTACAATCTCAACAGCCGTGAGGAAGCAACTAAGATTTGCCAGCTAATTATCCAGAGTTTAAGCAGTCCTTTTGATTTTGAGGGTCTAGAACTTTATACTAAGGCTAGCTTGGGAATTGCTTTGGCTCCTTACGACGGAGAAGATGCAGAAACGTTGCTGAAAAATGCTGATGCTGCGATGTACAAAGCTAAACAGAAAGGTCGGAATAATTATCAGTTTTACACGCGGGCGATCGGCAGTAAAGTCTCCGAGGATCTTAACTTAGAAAATCATCTTTACAAAGCTCTGAAAAAATCCGAGTTTGTGCTCCACTATCAACCGCAAATAAACTTAAATACTCGCCAAATAGTCGGCATGGAAGCTCTGATTCGCTGGCAGCATCCCGAACGCGGCTTGATTTCTCCCGATCGATTTATTCCCTTAGCTGAGGAAACAGGATTAATCTGCCAAATTGACGAATGGGTGATGCGGACTGCTTGCTTGCAAAATCGAGCGTGGCAGTTACTGGGATTGCCACCGATGCGGATAGCTGTGAATTTATCAGGCCGGCAGTTTCTGCAATCTAACACGGTAAAAACTATTGCTGAAATTTTATCAGAAACCAAGTTAAATCATCAGTATTTAGAAATAGAAATTACCGAAAGCGTTGCCATGACAGATGTGAATGTAACGGTGTCGGTATTGCAGCAGTTGCAGGAAATGGGAATTCAAATTTCTCTGGACGATTTTGGCACCGGTTATTCTTCGCTGTGGTCTCTGAAAAACTTTCCGCTCAATAATTTAAAAATAGACAAATCCTTCGTGGCTGATTTGGTGAACGGCAGCAGCGGTGCTACTATTGTGAAACTGGCGATCGCCTTGGGACAGGGCCTGAATTTACAGGTGATTGCTGAGGGAGTAGAAACAGCAGAACAGTTGGCTTTTTTGCAGTCGCATCAGTGCAATATGGGTCAGGGTTACTTCTTTAGCAAACCAATACCGGCGGAGGCCATAACCCAATTGTGCCGAGAAAATCAACCTGCTGGGACAATAAGTAGTTTAAATTAACAATCAGGAAGCGGAAGGAAGAAGGAAGAAGGAAGAAGGAAGAAGGAAGAAGGAAGAAGGAAGAAGGAAGAAGGAAGAAGGAAGAAGGAAGAAGCAGTAATAGCAATGGTTTCAGCGATTAAAAATGTCCTGACCGTCTTGGCGGTTGCTATAGATAAAAAGCTGTCAAATAACCCTTATAAGTTTGTAGTGATCGCATCCTTTCTGGGAGTTTGAGGGTAATAATAAAAAACTCAAGTCCTTACTACAAACAGTTTTTTGAAGGTTGGTAGTTAGGACTTTAGTCATCATATTTTTGAAAGGCAAATCAGTGCTTTCGACGCCTGAAAGCTTACTGCCAAACAAACACTTTTGCTTCGTATTCCGGCAAGTCGATCATAAGATTGTTATCGCCCGATTCAATATCATAATTCCCCGTCCATTCGTGCCAAGTTCCGTTTTCCGGGAAGTGGGGAACGCTGTAACCAGCTAGATAATTTTCCGACCAATTCACCACTACTACAACTCTCGAACCTTCATCGTTCCAGCGAGCGTAAGCAAAAACTTTCGAGTCGGGGTCTTCGTGGAAAAACTCGATGTTTTCTGTGTAAAGTGCTTGGTTATTTTTGCGCAGGTGAATCAAGCCTTTGTAGTATTCCCACAAACCTTTATTCATGTCATTTCCTAGCAGCGTCCAGTCAATTTTAGATTGCTCGATTGTTTTGGCTTTGTATTCGCCAAATTCTTCGCCCATCCAAATCAGCGGCACGCCAACTGCTGTCATTAACACCACGGTTCCCAACTTCGCCCGCTTGAATGCTGCTTCATCCAAAATCCCGCGATCGCCCAATTCGGCAAAAACGCGATCGTGGTCGTGATTGCTCAGATAATTCACTACATTCGTAGCACCCAAGTAACCTTGCCGCTTGCAGTCGATTACCTCTTTGAGGCGTTCTAAATCAAAATTGTCGCCGCAGAGTTGTGGAATTATGGAGTGATAGAAACTGTCGTGCCAGCAGCCGTCCATCGGCCCGTCTAGATTCGTGATGCTGGGCTCGTCGGGAATGTATTCGGCAACGGTGTAAAACGGTTTGGGGCCGGCGGCATTTTTGGCTTCTTGAACGACCCAGTGCATGAAATCGTAGTTGGCAATTTGTCGCGCGGCGTCGAAACGAATGCCGTCGAGATGATATTCTTGAATCCAGAAGCGGACTGTATCGCCAGCAAATCTGCGTGCCGGGAAAGTTCCTAAGTTTTCGTCGTAGAATTCGTAGTTAAATTCCGGGCCCCAATTGTTGTCTGGATCGCGGGGTTCGTGGTGGTACCAATAATCGTGATCGATTTGAGTGAGGGGGCTCGACGCTTCCGAGTGGTTGTAAATCCCGTCCATGATGACGCGAATCCCGCGCCCGTGACACTCGTCTATCAGGTTTTTGAGCTCTTCTGTGGTTCCGTAGCTGGACTCGGCAGCGAAGAAGTAGCGGGGGTTGTAGCCCCAACTGTAGTCGCCCGGGTATTCTTTGAGGGGCATGAGTTCGATCGCGTTGATGCCGAGTTCGACTAGGTAATCGAGTTTTTCGACGACGTGCTTGTACTGGCCGCGGGCCAGGGGATCGGCTTCACCGCCGGAAAAGTCGGCAACGTGCATTTCGTAAATCACTAATTCCCGATCGGCCGGCAGCGGTTTGTCGTCGTGTTTCCAGACGTAGGTATCGACAATGCGATCGCCGTCTTTGATCCGAACCAGGCCGTTTTGAGTGGGATCGTCGATGTCAGTCGCGTAGGGATCGACCACATCTACCCACTGATCGGCTTCTAGAAACCAGCTTTTGGACTGAACGCGGAATTTGTATTGATAAACGCCATCCTCCAACTCAACTCGCGTGCGAAAATAACCTTCTTCGTCCTTTTCCATCGGGATCTCTTCCCAATTAGAAAAAGAGCCAATCAAGGTAGCTCCTTTGTTGTAAGGAGCAAATAACTTGAATTCAATTGGAGCGGCCATAATACCTCTTTCTAAAATATTTCAGTAGCAGTTGATACTTTTAATTTTTCAAATTTAAGCGAACTCTGCATCGCTCTGCGGATATAATTTCTTTAAGGCTTAACTATTCCTAAAAGTATGGTAATCTTGCCTCTGCCGCTGCATTTTATGAAGTGAAATTGCGCAATATCGGCAGTGCGATCGGAATGTATCTAACTTGTTATTACTCGATAATAACTAATACTAAACTGACAATTATTTTGCATCTATCTTAAGGTATATTTACTTAATACAAATATTATTTAAAATATCTGCACTGGGATAGATGCAATTTGAAATGATAGCGTTTTTTAACAGGAAGCAATTCGCCGATCGGTACTCCGGGCGCATTTTACTTTTTCGGTAACAATTAGTCAGCCTGTGCTGCGTGCGCCTCCTACATTTTCGCCAGTAAGGTGCGCACTGCGCACCCTACTTTTAACTTGATTTTGCCTGATGATAAGGCTTCATCCAACCAAGCCAGAACGCAGGGCGAGAACGGCTGCTTGAGTGCGGTCATCAGCGCACAGCTTGTTCAGAATATTGCGGACGTGAGTCTTCACTGTACCGACAGTAATGTAAAGTTTTTCGGCGATTGCAGCATTGCTGTAACCCTGCACGATCAGTTCCAAAACCTCTAATTCCCGCTCGGTTAAAGGGTAAGTCTCAATAATGTGACTGAACTCGGGTTCGGCAGCCTTAATTGTGACTCTTTTGCCCTCAGCCTTCGGTTCTTCCGGCGCTGACTCCTTAGTGCGAGCTTGTTTCAGGACGATGCGGGCGATCGCCGGATCGATCCAAG
Source organism: Microcoleus sp. MOSTC5 (assembly GCF_036701825.1). NCBI lineage: Bacteria > Bacillati > Cyanobacteriota > Cyanophyceae > Oscillatoriales > Microcoleaceae > Microcoleus > Microcoleus sp. MOSTC5. The sequence continues at coordinate 28,936 of NZ_JAUBRK010000037.1, forward strand.
AGTTACCTTCGTGAGTGACTTTTACTACATCCAACAACTGATCGAAGCTGATATCTTTCATGCAGTAAGAGTCAGCTCCGGCGGCAAAAGCTGCCAGAACTTCTTCTTCATTGTCCTGAAAAGTCAGAATCAAAATTTTGGTATCCGGATCGGACTCGGCTACCGATTTTTTAAACTTTTGTGTCAATTCAATACCGTCAAAATCCGGCAAGCCAATGTCTACAATTGCCACGTCAGGTTTTGAAGACTGAAGCAGTTTCAATCCCTCAGTAGCGTTAGCGGCATCCCCGACAACTTCTATCGTGTCACGCTGTTGTAAAGCTGTGCGGATGCCGACTCTTGTCAGGTCGTGGTCTTCTATCAAAGCAACGCGAATTTTACTCATCTTTTTTCCAATAGTCCGCTAAACTTTAAAAATATCGTCAATTGACTCAGCCTAACTGAGCAAATTTGAGAAGGTGTCCGGATTTAGGGTTTGACAGGCCGCACATCATTTTTAAGCATACTCATCCAGCCGCCAAGAAAGCAAGTTAAGTTTCAAGTTATTTTGCGGCGATCGCCTGCACGAGTCCGATCGGGACAGGTAAGCTCTCAATGTTTTTATAGTTTAACTGAATAATGCCATTGTCCGCCCCTTGATAGAGGTAAAGATACCACTACCCAGATAGATTTAAAGTATAAAAAATTTTGATGCACTTTGGTCGTCAAAATCAATAAAGCTAGCAGCATGAGTCTTTAGCCGTTGTTAGGGCTCAAGTTCAATGCTTATTGATAAAACCTCTTATGAGTCACTCTCACGGCAATAACTTTTTTCGCTCGGAGTTTTCCGGCGCGGAAATATTACAGGAAGTATCTGATATAATCTCTCCTTTACAGCAAGTTGGCGACAGCGAAACTCAGGACCATCGCCTGTTACAGGCAATTCCTGACATTGTTTGGAAAGCAAATGCCAACGGCTGGGCGACTTATTTAGGTCAGCGCTGGGAGGAGTACACGGGGGTACCAGCAGCAGTAGCTTTGGGTTTTGGCTATTTGGCGCGCGTTCACCCTGAAGACCGCGCTCGTCTGTTGGCGCAAGCGCGCACTTCTGAGTTCCCGCCGGAAAGTTACGAAATTCTATTTCGCCTGCAAACGCGAGAGGGCACTTACCGCTGGAACCTGGCCAGAGGAGCGCCCGCTAACCCAGACAATCAGGAATTTGTGGAGTGGGTGGGAACCTACAGAGATATGGAAGCGATCGAACAAACTCAAGCCGAGCCGCAAGCAGAACCAGAATTTTGGCGCCATCAAGCGCGCTCGGAAGCTAACTTCAGAGCAGAAAATTTGTACCAAGCCCAGACGCTAATGGACGCTGGGCAGGATTTGCGGGCGATCGAGAGATTTACAAGTCTGTTGAGCCAGCGCGCGGGTAACTTGTGCCAGTTGTTGCAAGCGATCGCGGACGCAACTTTAGAGGCGATCGCCGGAGCTGAATTTTGCCTAGTTGCCCTCCCGGAGAACGATTCCAACGGCCTGAAACTCAGGGCTGTCGGGGGCGTGGAAAACTTTGCACGTGCGGGCAAAATTCCGCACGTGCAAAACAAGCTGCTGTGGAAAGCATTTGCCACGGGAGAGTCTCTACTGTGGCGATCGGAGTGCGACGGCTGGCTGCCGGCGGCGGCCTGTGCAGCGGCGATCGAGTCGGGGGAAACGGGGCGTTTGGGCGTGTTGGCGATAGGCAACGGGAAAGACAGCACGGCGATTGACAGGGAAACTCAGCAACTGCTGGCGGTTATGGGAAAACAAGCTGCTATGGCAATTAACAGCGCGCGGGCGATCGAAAAATTAAAAAAGCAGGAACAGCTTTTAGAGTTGCAAAACGAGCTGCTAATTCGCCAGCAGGAAGAACTGGAACATCAGGGTAGGCTCATTCAACAGCAAAAATTGCAACTGCTAGAAGCAGCCAAGTTAAAATCGCAATTTTTGGGCACCGTGTCCCACGAATTGCTAACTCCCATGAATGGGATTATCGGCTTTTCCCAATTGCTGCTGCGCCAGCACAAACAATTGCTGACCCCCAAGCAAACAGAGATGGTGGGGCGCATTTTAGATAACGGCCAAAACCTGCTAGTGCTGATTAAAGATATCCTCGACCTCTCCAAAATCGAGAGCGGCAGCACAGAATTAGAAACTGAAGAATTTGATTTAGCGCATTTAGTAATGAATGTCGCCCTGGAATTTGGAAATCAAGCCACGGACAAAAATGTGGCAATGTTTGTCAGCGTGTGCTTGCAGAATCAGCTTATAGTTAATGACAAGTGGCGCCTGCGACAAGTTTTGGTCAATCTCATTTCTAACGCGGTTAAATTCACGCATCGGGGCAGTATTTGGATTGAGGCGCGGGAATTAAATGGCGATCGGCTAAGTATCACCGTTCGGGATACAGGAATCGGCATCGGTGAAACCGAACTGCCCGAAATTTTCGACAAATTCCATCAAGCCGACCAAAGCACAACCCGCCAATATCCAGGCACCGGTTTAGGACTAGCCATTAGTGCCTCTTTAGTCAAAATGATGAACGGCACAATTACTGTCGAAAGCCAACCCAAAAAAGGTTCGACATTTCGGATAGAATTTCCGCGAACTACTAACCCTAAAAAACTCCAGTCCTGACTGCAAACATTTTTTATACTAATTCTCAAAAATAGGGCTATATATAGATTCTTCTACGGGAGCCGCTGTAGGGAAACGGCAAGCCTTAAGCCGAGCGCGGGGTTCTGCGATTTTCAATAATTGGTATAAGATTGATGATTGTAGCAAGAGTTTTTTAAACTGGTACTATATTTACAGCAGATTGGTGACATCAAGAGTGATGTATTTGCTGCGAGCGATCGCCAAGCAATCGCGATAGCGGGCAATGACATACTACAGCCGTGCCAATAAAAAAAGCAAGTATTAAAACCGGATTTAGTATACATACCTGCGGACATAATGAGGTTTATTTATGCCCGCTAATTATAGAAAATCTGGTTTTAATCCCTCCTTTATTCTTCAGTCTGCGGAGGACGATCGGCGAAGCTCAGTCGAGCCGCAGGCTGCGTTTGACTCTATGCAGCGGTTTGAACCGCCAAGTTCGATCTAAAGACTAGAAGTTTTCCCTACTTCTGCCTGAGTATCAATTGGTTTAACATCGGTGTAGCCCATATTATTAGCTACGTCGCGCAGCACCGAAATTTGCTGTTCAAACTCAAGACCTTCAATTTGACCCAACACGCCATTGACAGCCTCAGTTGCCTCATATCCTTCGGGGATATCTACAATTTTTTCCCCCATACCAATAGCCCAAGCATACCAAACCACCAACTGATTGTTAGCAGTTAAAGCTCCGTAAGCGTGAGAATACGGCGTGTTGTCGCGGTTGACAATACCTCTCATTATATTCAGTTGTTCGTCATGAGAAAGCTTGTAAAAATCATCAAGCAGCACGGGAGCTAATTCAGGTTCAGCGGCGGCGGGAGCGGCTGGTGTAATTGAATCTCCCATTTTTTCATAAACAAAGTAGAGCAGCGCCAGTTTTTCATCTGTACCCAACCCGTTGATGGTCTGAAGGATGTTTTGAGTGTCGTTGGAAAGAGAGTGAGGATTGGTCGCGGCGGGTGAGTTCATAAATCAAATTCCTTAAAAGTGCTTCCAGAATATATAAATATCAAGATTTGTAAGTGCAAGTCACCATCCCCGAGAGGTAATACGATTTGAGATTTGAGATTTGAGATTTGAGATTAAACAATGTGGAATAGCTTAGTATGTATGGGTTTGGAGCTTGCATAAACTCGCATTTCTTTCGGAAACTGATGTAATGTTGAGCCGCTATCCTATAATAAATCATCCTTAAGATACAAGCCAACGATACATCTGCGGGTAGATGAAAAAGCATTGGATTTAAGTAAAGATAGATAAAGTGAATTGTTAAATAAAACTACCAAGGAGTCGGCTATGTCTGAAATCAATACAGAACCAAATAACACAGAAAGCTTTGACGCTGCTCAGATCGCTGAAAGCGCGGAAGCTGGAGAACAAAAGTTGCCGACCGTTAATGTATCAGCAGACTACGAAGCTTCAAAAGAATTTAGCGTTAGTGAAATCGATCGCACGGGTGCCGGCGCCGAAGCTGCCGCCGCTGCAACTGCACCTAAATTTGCTGTTCCCGCTCCTAAAGAGGTCGCAAAGCCGGCTGATTCCAGCAGCAATCCCGCTGATTTTCGTTCGATGGCTCAGGAAGTTAATCCCGAAGGTGTACCGGGCGATGTTACCGACGATTTGATCGAGAAAGCGATCGATCTTGGTACTCCCGGCAGTTAATTTAGAAATTCTCCATCCTCAATCCAAAACCTCTGTATTGTAGAGTGCTGGTGGCGCGCCTTAACCCTATAATTCGCGCGTCAAACCACTTTTTCATAAGTCTTGAATTCTCAATTGAATGCACGATAAGCTGCAATACAGTAGGGACACAACAATGTTGTGTCCTTTAAAGCTGCAATAGGGTAGGGACAAAACATTGTTGTGTGCTTAAAGCGTTAATTTTAAGTCTCCCTAATCGCTTACTTTTAAATCGATCGCCCGACTAATTTTGCCGACAGTGCGATCGCTCAAAACTTCAATTACTAAATCCACCCGATCGCCCTCCTCAACCATCGACTTAATAAATAACTCGGGATGCAGCGCTTTCCAGAAATATTCGACAAACCGATGAATTTCGGCCTCTGACATTCCCGACTTCCCCGCCGCCATCATTTCCTGTTCCGCCTGATTGCGCCACACTTGAGAAATGCGATAATCTTGGGGATACAAAACCATCAAACGATCTAATCGGTTCCACAGCGGCAAATAGTCGTGCAGCTTCGCATTCATATCGCGCGCAAACTGACAGTCGCCCTCTGTGGAAATCGGAAACGGTGCACTCGCCAAAAACTCGTTCAATTTGGCATCAACCACCGGATTTATGCCGACAAACCAACCTTCAAAAAGCACAATATCCGCACCGGAAATAATTTCCGGTTGACTTCTATCTCCTGCACCTCCGCAGGCAGATTTGTCAAACCTGGGAATTTCTATATTTTTAATTATATCCGGTTTTAGGGCATAAGATTTGGGACTGTCAACTGCTGCTAATTCGCGAGTTTGAGAACGGCGCAACTTGTCTAAAACTGCGATTCCCAAGTCAATATCGTGAGTGCCGGGGGGGCCGCGCCAAATTAAACGCGGGTCGGCTTTTTGGAGTTTTTGGCGATCGGCATAAGTCTTGTAAAGATCGTCTAAAGAAAGGCTGACAGTAGAATATCCCAATTTTCCCAGAATTAGCTTCAAAACTTGGCATAAAGTAGTTTTTCCCGTTCCTTGCCCTCCTAAAATTCCTTGAATTAAAGGACGGTTTAAACTTTGTTTGTCAGTCGATAATTGCATTGCCAGCGGCAGCCAAAGATTCCACAAAGTTTCGAGAAAAACAGTTGATTTCAGCGGCAAAGTATGCAGTTCGTCCAGAAGAGAAAAGAATAAATCGGTTTTGCAGCGGACAACATCGGCTGCATTGTCGGGAGTAATGCCAAAAGCGCGCGATCGCACATCATCCGCAAGTTCCCAACTTACCAGGATCTCGAAGTCGCGAGCGATCCTCTTCGCGGGCTTTCCTTCGGATCGCAACGCTTTCGCTAACGGGCGATCCTCTTCGTTGGCGTAGCCCCCGTAGGGGCGGGCTTCGCTAACGCCCGCTTGCCACCGGTGTAAAATGTCAACAGGGGTTACAGTCGATCGATTCATCAGCTCAAAACTCTCGCTAGCGGGGGCTGGTTTTGTACAAATACTATCCGCAACTGACAAATATTTAATCCTAAACCCGCGCCGATTCAAAAAGTTTTTAAGAGCCTAGTTTGAAAGCCTCCACAAATAAATTGTAAGTCAGGCCAATTTTCAGAGCATGGAGCATCTCCACCCAAAAAGAACGGGCTACAGGCCGCGGGCCGCCGTAAACCAGCCAGTTCGCCAACTCCGTCAACAACACCAACAGCCCGGCCGCGATAATATCCCAATCAGCAGATTGTCCGGCGATCGTCGAAATAGCTGTTCCCAAAAAAGTGCCGAACAGCAGACTGATTAGCAGGAGGGAAATCCGCCGCCAAGGATTGCTCAGCCAGCCTCGAAATCGCTCGCCCAGAACATCAATCAATCTGTTAATTCGGGTATTCTGCATAAAAGTTATACAATTTGAGATTCGAGATTCGAGATTTTCGATTGGGAATGACTAATGACTATTGAGGTTTGGATCGCGGGTCTATAGTAGTATTTTGTTTTAAAACTGGTATTAAAAGTTATACCGATGAGTCAAAAAATGCCGTTCCCGACAAAATCCAAATCGTTACCGGGGTCAGTATGTCCCAATCTAAAATCTAAGATTTAACATCTAAAATGGTATTGAGCGATCGCCGAATTATAGCCGAGAACGGTCAATTACTTAAGTGTAACTGTATCTTGTTGTACAGCAGCCCCTGGTTCTACATTAAAAATAGTTATGACTAATTGGGCGTGCAGTCTATCCTTTAAGCCTAAAATTTATGAAACTTAAAATTTACCAGATCGTAATTGCAGTGTCGATCCTCCTATTTACAGGAATGTTTCTAGGACGTTTTGAAATCACGATCTCCAACGGTTCAAATCTGCCGAGCGATTTGCCCTCCCCAGCCACCGCACTCCCCCCAACACCCCCCGTTTCCCGAGTCGCGACAGCTTCGGCAGAGACAGCCAAAAAGCCCAAACCCGACTCCATACCAACCCCCCCAGAGTCAGAGGAGGAATTGCTTTCCTCAATCCCTGCAAATACTAAAGCCACCGGCAGTCTGCGCGTCAGCAACCGCAGCGAACACCCTGTGCGAGTGGCCCTGCTGTCGAAAATGCAAGCCGAGAAATCCTACGGCAAACCGGCGCACTGGGATTTTGCGCCCGGGGAAGGCGGCGGCAAGGGACTGATGCTATCGCTGCCGGAGGGCAAGCTACAAATCAAACAGGGAGACATTTTGGTTGTTTTTGCTCAGGATGGTTCTCGCCGCTACTGGGGGCCTTACGTCGCCGGGGAGACAGCCTCGCCCGCTTGGAACAGCACAGCCGGAGAATGGCAATTAATTTTGCAGCCTTGAACCCTTAGCTGCAGGTGCCGAGATTTTGGTCTAGAAAGCCGGTCGATCCGGTCTTGTTGAGAATAATGCCGCTATGGGAGGTTAAACTCACATAGCGGCATCATTATAAAGAACAGGCAAGATGCCTGTGAAGCGAAGAGTGAATTTTTTTGTGGGGTGGGCAGGAGAGCCCGCCCATAAAAGCCTTGTTGAGAATGGTGCAACATCTCTGTTTAACCGGATTCGATGGAATTGGGAGTTTCAAGAATGCGAATCTTTCGGTAGACTCTCTATGCGAGTTAAAATTTTAAATCTAAAATCGCAGGAAGTTTGGGTGAAGGAAGTTATTAAAAATTTGTCAGAGTATTTAAGGCATCGCCCGTTAGCGAAGCCCGCCCCTACGGGGGCTACGCCAACGAAGAGGATCGCACCAAAGCTGCTGTCGCTGTTGTGGCTGTGCGCGATCGCCTCGGTGGCTTTTTTGTGGAATCTCGGCAACATCGGCTTAGTTGACGAAACCGAACCGCTGTTTGCCGAAGCCGCCCGTCAAATGACGCTGACAGGGGATTGGATCACTCCTTATTTCAACGGCGAAACCAGGTTTGACAAGCCGCCGTTGATTTACTGGCTGATGGCGGTGGCTTACCGCACTCTGGGCGTTAACGAATGGGCCGTGCGTCTTCCCTCGGCTTTGTGCGCGATCGGTCTGACTTGCCTCGGATTTTATACCCTATCGAAATCGAAGGAAGAAGGAAGTTCGGCAACGGATTCTGTAACGGATGTAACGGATGTCAGGAAGCAGGAAGAAGTCCGATGGAAGCCGGAAGAAGAAACAGAGAATAACAACTCAAAACTCAAAACTCGCCGTCTTCCGCTCTTTTTTTCTACTCCTTGGATTGGTGCGGCCCTAATAGCTTTAAATCCCCAAACTATTGCCTGGGGACGGACTGGCGTTTCAGATATGCTCTTAGTCGGCTGTATGTGTTCGGCACTGCTGGCATTTTTTCTCGGTTACACTCTAGAAGAACAGAGAGAACAAGCAGAATTTTCTACTGTTTCCGCTTCCCGATTTCCCAATAAGTGGTATCTGGCTTTTTACGTACTAATTGCCTTAGCAATTCTGGCTAAGGGGCCTGTGGGAATTGTCGTGCCAGCGCTGATTGTTGGCAGCTTCGGGCTTTATTTGGGAAATTTTCGGCAACTTTGGCGCGAAATGCGTCCGGTGTCGGGAATCTTAATTATTCTGGCGATCGCGTTGCCTTGGTACATTTTGGTTATTTTAGCCAACGGTCAAACTTATATTGACAGCTTTTTTGGCTATCACAATTTCCAGCGTTTTACTGGAGTAGTTAACAAGCACTCGGCGCCTTGGTATTTTTACTTTTTTGTAGTGCTAGTTGGTTTTGCACCTTGGTCGATTTATTTGCCGGTGGCGATCGCCCGCACCCGTTTTTGGCAGCGCAGTTACTGGCGCCGTCAACCGCGATCGGCTCAGTTGAGTTTATTTGCCCTATTTTGGTTCGGCTGCATATTTGGCTTTTTTACGATCGCCGTGACCAAATTGCCTAGTTATGTATTGCCTTTAATCCCCGCCGCTGCGATTTTGGTAACCCTGCTGTGGAGCGATATTATTGCAGGCAACGAACCAAAAAACAGGCGGGGAAATTTAGAAATAAAACCGAATTCTTTACCGCGAGGGCTGTTAGTTACATACATTTTTAATGTCATATTTTTATTAATTGTAGCCGGAGCAACTTTCTACAGCTACAACTGGCTGGGAGACGACCCGGCTATGCCGAATTTTCCCCAAGCAATTCAGCAGTCGGGATTGCTGATTGTCGGCGGTACGATTTGGATAACTACAGCGGTGGCGATCGCACTTTTACTCTGGAAGCGACAACAGCGCTGGATTTTGGTTGCTAACCTTATCGGCTTAGTAGCATTTATCATCTTTGGTCTTACTCCAGCCTACAAAGTGGTCGATATCAACCGCCAGTTACCTCTGAGACAGTTAGCACAGGTTGCAGTTCAACAAAAACTGCCAGGGGAAGAGTTTATTATGGTTGGTTTCTGGAAACCAAGTCTGGTTTTTTATACCCAAGGGCAGGTGACTTACTACCGAGCTGTCACAAAGGCGATCGACTACATTAAGGAATCTAAAAACCCAACTTCTCCCTCTATTTTGTTGTTGGGATATCCAGAGAAATTTGTCCAATTAGGATTGCAGCCAAATCAATATCAATTGTTGGACATTCGGGGCGCTTACCAACTCGCTAGGGTTCCGAGAACAGCATTTCGATAGTGTCTATAGTGTTATTTCATAATGGGTTAAACAAGGTAGAAAAATGATTAAAACTAACAATCTTCTACTACTTCCCGTCGAAAGGATTCACGTAGAAGCTTTATTGCGCAATAAAAGCGAGCTTGCAGCAATTTTAAATGTCGTAGTGCCTAATAGCTGGCCTCATTTCCCGGAAGCATTTTCCCTCCCTGCTGACGAATCTTGCGAATCCAATCCGCCTCCAACTGACTGGCGCAACTACTTCTTTATTCATCCAAAAAATGAATTGCTGGTCGGCAACGGAGGTTTCACAGGCTCACCTGATGAGTCGGGGACTATAGAGATAGGTTATGAAATTGCTTCCGAATATTGGAATCGCGGATTCGCAACTGAGGTGGCACAGGGAATGATCGATTATGCTTTCGCTCACGAGGAGGTTAAAGCAGTCATCGCTCACACTTTAGCTGAAAAAAATGCCTCGAATAGCGTCTTGCAAAAAGTGGGAATGAAGTTCATTGCAGAGGTGGACGATCCTGAAGAAGGCAAGATATGGCGATGGCAAATAAGCAGGGATGAATATCATCCGACTTGAACTGTAACGCCGTTTGGCTGTTTAAGTCACTGGTTTTGGCGGTAATTTGAAGGTTCTCGGTTGGAGCATTAAATCTGGCACATTGAATAAAAGCTATAATCTAGTCACTACCTAAAACCCGAAGCTGGGAGCCTACAATGGTTTCAATTCTCTACAAACCCTCCTCGTTAATCCATGAGATTTGCATTGAAAAAGTCGCTCGGTGGAAGTTGTTCAAATTTAGTGAATTGCTGCAACAGCGCATGGAAAAATTGTTAGAGAAGAAGAAGGCAGATCAACTAATGGCAGAAGAGGCAATAGTTAGCGCAGGTTGCGGTTCAACAAAAACTGCCAGGGGAAGAGTTGATGATGGTTGGTTTCTGGAAACCCAGTCTAGTTTTTTATACCGAAGGGCAGGTGACTTACTACCGAGCAGTCAGAAAGGCTATCGACTACATTAAGGAATCTAAAAACCCAACTTCTCCCTCTGTTTTGTTGCTGGGATATCCAGAGAAATTTGTGCAATTAGGATTGCAGCCAAATCAATATCAATTGTTGGACAGTCGGGGCGCTTACCAACTCGCCAGGGTTCCGAGAAATGCGTTTCGATAGTGCATTGTACTGCGGCTGTGGTGAGCCGACCTATTAGGAAGAATTCATGGAATTCACGGGAAAATTTGAAACTCACATTACCGTTTGCCTCAAGGACTTGGACAGAGTAGAGGCCCTTGAACAATGGGGCATTAATCATGGTCTAAAACTTCTCCATATAGTTCTAGACCGTGGGGTTACTGTATCTCAACTAATGTTGACGCGGCATGGGCGAGGTAGCCTGACAAACGAGTTAAAGACGGCATTTGATTCAAGCCAATCTCTAAATGCTGAAGGCTTCACGGTGACACGCATCAAAATTGAGGTGCCACAGTGGAACCACAGTGTTCCGCAGTCTAATGCCGAAGCACTAAACCATCCAGGCGATCGCTACTTTGAGCATCATATCAAACTGTTGCTTGAACCTTCTGCTGATATCCTGCCTCTGATTGACCTGGCCGAAAGACATTCTGCTCATCTCTCTCGTAATCTCTTCCAGACTCGGAGTGACCAATATCACGAGCGATTTGTCACTCAGCGTTGTATCTCTGTTGGTCGTGTTGAAGCTCAACAACAACTTCAAACTCTCTTAAAAGCGATCGCTACTTTGAAATATGTAGTGATCGATGTCGCAGCAGAATTTGTTGTCTATGATAGTAATCTTGACCTTGACGCAGGTTGGATTCAAGGGAAAGAATCACCAATTTGACAGGGATAATTATCAAGCATAATATAAAATCCGAGGATAGCACGAATAAGAGGGAAAAAATCACCAATTCCACATGGATAATTATCAACCAGAATATAAAATTCGAGGATAGGATGTATAATAGGGAAAAATTCACCAATTTCACATGAATAACTATCAACTATAATATAAAGGAGGATTAATGAAATACGATCCGAAGACATACATAATTGTTTCAGAACAAGGTCAGGAAATTGAACGCCCAACAGTTTTCGAGCCGGCACTAATTCCCCAGAAGCATCTTCGGGGAGCATTTCGTCTGGGAGATCCAATATTTGAAGCTCCAGAAATTAGAACTCAATGGCTGAATATTCGTCGGCAAGTGATGGATTATCTGCTGCAAATTATTAGTTGTTCAATCTGGAAAGATCACCTTGTCTTACGAGGTAGTTTATTACTGAAAGCATGGTTAGGAGATGTGGCGAGAGAACCCGGTGATATAGACTGGGTTTTTAGACCTCACGATATTAGCGTCAATTCCCCTTTATCTAGAGAATTGTTCAATGGATTAATTCAGATAGTTTCAGATCGTCCTCATGTAGGTAATGCGATTATTGACGTTGACAAAATCTCCATAACTGAGATTTGGACTTATGAACGTGCATCAGGTAGGCGCATTATTTTTCCTTGGAAAGCAGACGGTTTTCCTTCAGGAGATTTGCATATGGATGTGGTTTTTAATGAAGAACTATTGTGCGATCCAATTGAGGTCTATATCCCTTCGTCAATTGGTGAAAATAGGTTAGTGTGGGCAGCTTCTAAAGAACTGTCCTTGGCATGGAAATTGCTGTGGTTAGAAACCGATACTTATCCACAAGGCAAAGATTTGTATGATGCAACACTCTTAGCGGAGCAAACTTCATTGTCCTTTGAGATTTTTTATCAAGTTCTTCAGTCAAGTGAAGATTGGAAGAATCAGGCTACAAAACCAGGATTTTCCTGGAAAGCGGGATTTCCTTGGACAGAATCACCGGGTTCAGCATATCTAGATTGGGACAACTTCAAGCTAGAGTATCCTGGGGTTGAAGGGGAGGCAAAGGATTGGCAAGCTCGGCTTTCACTGGCCTTAGCACCGACATTTGCCAACCTTGATGATTGAACCTTCGTAGTTATTAATGATGATAATTAGCCTGCCATTTGTTCGACCTACCCTCAACTTGCCTGAAACAATGGATAATGGATAGGATGCCATTTTAATTGTAAAAGTGTGGTAGCCATGACAGAGTTACTCGAACGTGCGATCGCCAAGTTGAAAACATTGTCTGCCAGCGAGCAAGATGTCCTCGCTTCAATGATTCTGGAAGAACTTGAAGACGATAGGCGCTGGGATCGAGCATTCTCCCGTTCCCCAGATGCTCTTGCTAAACTCGCAGCGACCGCAATGGCTGAGTATCATGCAGGCAAAACCCAAGAACTCGATCCAGAAACATTGTGAATTCACGCACTACAACCGAGTTCCGTTTAATGAAGCTCAACATCAGTTGCAGCAGTCGATCGCTCCCATGAGTCAGCCACATGAACAGATCGCGATCACAGGACAGACTAGCAATACAGTATTATTATCTGAATCTGACTGGGCATCTGTGCAGGAGACACTGTATCTTCTATCAGTCCCAGGGATGCGGGAATCGATTCGGGAAGGAATGGCAAGGTCGATCGAGGATTGCGATCGCCATTTAGACTGGTAACTTGGCAGACCATACGTGCCATAATCAGCGATATTATCTGGTACGCGATCGCCTGGACATATGGATGCGCTAATCGGCAAAACTTTACAGGGTGGAAAGTACACCCTCGAACAAGAACTGGGACGCGGCGGCTTTGGGATTACTTTCAGGGCAAATCACCGCTATTTAGGACAGCCTGTAGTCATTAAAACTCTCAACGAATCTCTGCGCCAGCAACCCAATTTTGCTGAGTTCGATCGCAAGTTTCAAGACGAAGCTAGGCGGTTGGCTTCCTGCGTTCATCCGAATATTGTCCGCGTCAGCGATTTCTTTGTCGAAGACGGGCAGCCTTACATGGTGATGGACTACATAGCCGGTCAGAATTTGGGCGATGTCGTGTTCCCAAATCGGCCGCTGCCAGAAGAACTCGCTATTCTCTACATAACTCAAATTGGCGCTGCTTTAAAAGTTGTTCATCAAAAGGGTTTGCTGCACCGAGATGTCAAGCCGCAAAACATTCTGCTACGCCAAAATACCCAAGAAGTTGTCCTGATCGATTTTGGCATTGCCCGCGAGTTTACTGCCGGTGCAACCCAAAGTCACACTAATATGGTGTCCGACGGCTACGCACCCCCAGAACAGTATTTCGCCCAAGGAAAATATACGCCCGCAACAGATGTTTACGGTCTGGCGGCGACGCTTTACACTTTACTGACAGCACAGGTGCCAGTGGCTGCAATTTTGCGTACCAGCCAGCCGATGCCTTCACCCCGCGACTTGCAGCCTCAGCTAAGTCCGGCTGTCAGCCAAGCAGTGATGCGGGGGATGACGGTAGAAGCTCAAAATCGCCCTGCTACCGTGGATGAGTGGCTGTCGCTGCTGCACGGGCAGCCTCTTGGTGCAGCGTCGCCGAGCACCGGGCCGACGGTGGCGGTGATTCCGGGACACGGGCCTCAGTCGCCTGCGGCTTCGAGAACTGCGCCTGCTGTGGTGTCTTCTGGGGAAAGCAACCGCAAGGTTTGGTGGATTTTGGGGTTGGTGGCGATCGCACTTATTGTTGCAGGTTTTATCGGTTTTGCTAGGGTTTTCCTCAACCGGCCGTCTTCAGAACCCGCACCGGTGGCCCAGGACGATCGCACTTCGACCCCCGCAGATCCAGACGCGCGCTCAAACCCCACACCAATTCCCGCGCCGACACCAACGCCAGCCCCGACTCCCAGAGAAACTCCGCCGCCCGCGGCTGAAACTCCAGCGCCCGCTGCTGAAACTCCAGCGCCTGCTGCTGAAACTCCAGCGCCCGCTGCTGAAACTCCAGCGCCAACTCCAGCGCCCGCGCCAACTCCAGCGCCAACTCCCGAGGCTGCCGAACCCACACCAACGGAAAAACTTGTTGACAAAGAGTTGCCGCCAGATCGATCGCCCGCACCCAGCCCGGAACAACCGGGAACCAATTATCAGAAGACTCCCACAATCCCTGGATTTGCGGTTGGTACGCCGGAAAGTCAGATTTTATCCCAATTGGGAGAACCGACTGACTCTCAAGCCCGGGGTTATTGGCCGAATACTCGCACCGCACTTTACGAAGTGCTGCCGAACCGAATTACTCTCGGCTACATTTACGATCGCGATTCAGGCCAGCTTGTGCAAACAGAGGGTTCTTTTGCCCCGTCGGTGGACGATTTGGTAGTGCGAACCGCGTTAAACGGCATGGTGGGCGGCGCCAACCGGGAGATTTGGCAGGGCTTGCGCGACGTGCAGCAGCGCCGGAGTAATCGGTTTACGTTTAGGAAGGGTTCGCTCGAAGGGACGATCGAACGCAACAATCGCGATCGGATTTACATCGGCGTCTGGGACGACAATTTGCATTAATTAGGAATTACGCACGGGTGGTCAGAAACCGGGTTTTTGCTCCAAGACTTCGTTAAAGCAGACAAAAACCGCAAAAAACCCGGTTTCTTTAATCCCCAATCGAAAATCCAAAATCTAAAATCTAGTTGACGCAACACGAAATATTGTCTATGATTAAAGAACACACGAGGGGCTGTAATGGTTTCGACAGGGTGGCGAAAGCTGCTCCGTGATGCAGGTCGAGAGTGAGTCTCCTCTCGCAAATACCGGCTCAAACAAAAAAGTAAATGCGAACAACATCGTTCCTTTCGCTCGCAAAGCCGTCGCTGTAGCCTAAAAAACTTCTTGAGCACGGTTTAGAGTGTATGCCACCTAACTCCGTTAACGGTAGCATAACAACCCCCAACGGATGCCCTAGCTAAACGTTTCTAGTCGGCTAGCTAGGAAAGCAATCACTAGAAAATCCCCCCATTTGGGATAAAGATGGTTCCCGCCCTGAGGATTAGAAGGGATAAACCTGTGAACGATCGGAAGGTAAATACCCGCTTTGGACGGCAGTTCGATTCTGCCCAGTTCCATACAAGAAGTGACGTAAAATCAATGGTTTAAGCCATTTGAAAGTTACTTTAAAGCATTAAAAGGGCAGAGAGTTAACTCTCTGCCCTTTTGTTTGGCGTTCCATGTTCATTAAATCTAAAATCTAAAATCTAAAATCTAAAATCGACTGAGCTTGTTGCCAGACTGAACATACATAAATTGCAAACCCATTAGCTAACCTGGGCTCTGACATAAAAATAATTTCACCCTGCCTGTGCGTTCTTAGAGCCAGTCGGGCGATATACTATTAGGCGGTAAAGCATTAAAAATCTTTACAAAGACCCCGATTTCTAAGCCTACTCCTACGAAGGACGGGTGAAAAATTATATGCTGAGCGCTCAAAAGCTGGAAACATGAACCCAGGAATTGACTTACAAGGAAGTTTTGTAGATGCCCTGATCAATTTGGGCTTACCGGCGGACATCGCCCATCTGCTTTGGCTACCGCTGCCAATGGCGCTGATGATTGTCGGTGCTGTATTCGGGGTACTGACTAGCGTCTGGCTGGAACGGAAAATTTCTGCGGCGGCTCAACAGCGGATCGGCCCGGAATTTATCGGCCCTCTGGGAGTCCTAGCACCCGTTGCTGACGGGCTGAAGTTGGTGTTCAAAGAAGACATTGTACCGGCAAAAGCTGACGCGCTGCTGTTTACGCTAGGGCCGGTCATTGTGGTGATTCCAGTTTTTCTGTCTTACTTAATCGTGCCCTTCGGAGAGCATATGCTGATCGCCGATATGGGGACAGCAATATTTCTGTGGATTGCCCTGTCTAGCATTCAGCCGATCGGCTTGCTGATGTCCGGCTATGCTTCTAACAACAAATACGCCCTCCTCGGCGGACTCAGAGCAGCAGCTCAATCCCTCAGCTACGAAATTCCCCTAGCTTTGGCAGTATTGGCAGTTGTGATGATGTCCAACAGCCTCAGTACGATCGACATCGTACACCAGCAAGCCGGCTACGGCATTGTCGGCTGGAATATCTGGCGGCAACCCGCAGGTTTCCTGATTTTCTGGATAGCAGCACTAGCAGAATGCGAACGGTTGCCCTTTGACCTCCCGGAAGCAGAAGAAGAATTGGTAGCAGGATATCAGACTGAGTACACGGGCATGAAATTTGCTTTGTACTACATCGCTTCCTACGTTAACCTCGTCCTTTCTTGCCTGCTAGTAGCCGTTCTGTACCTCGGAGGCTGGGAGTGCCCGATTCCTGTCGGAGTCATCACTAATGCCTTGGGATTGAGCGAGACGACTCCTTGGTTGCAGGTAATTACCGGCACGCTGGGCATTACGATGACCATGCTCAAAGCCTACTTTTTCCTGTTTCTGGCAGTTCTGCTCCGCTGGACTCTACCGCGAGTTCGGATCGACCAATTGCTAGATTTGGGATGGAAGTTTTTGCTGCCGGTTGCTTTAGTTAATTTGCTATTGACCGCAGCTTTGAAGCTTGCCTTTCCCTTTGCTTTTGGCGGTTAATTCATAATAGGTAAATGGCAACAGGGAAAAAAATAGCTGTTAACCAATTACCTATTATAAATTAGCAATTACCAAAAGCTCAAGTACAGAGAGAGAACACCATGCTAAAATTCCTCAATCAAGTAGGCGAATACGCCAAAGAAACTTTTCAAGCTGCTAAGTATATCGGTCAAGGGCTATCTGTAACTTTTGACCACATGAGACGCCGACCGATTACGGTTCAGTATCCTTACGAAAAATTAATTCCTTCCGAACGTTTTCGGGGCAGAATTCACTTTGAATTTGACAAGTGCATCTCGTGCGAAGTCTGCGTTCGGGTGTGTCCGATCAATTTGCCTGTGGTGGATTGGGAATTTAACAAAGAAACTAAGAAGAAACAACTCAAGCACTACAGTATCGATTTCGGAGTGTGTATCTTCTGTGGCAACTGCGTAGAATATTGTCCGACTAATTGTTTGTCGATGACAGAAGAGTACGAGTTAGCCACTTACGAACGTCATGAATTGAATTTTGACAACGTGGCCCTCGGACGTTTGCCCTACAAGGTTACAGATGACCCGATGGTGACACCGCTGCGGGAATTCGCTTATTTGCCGAAAGGTGCGATCGACCCTCATGGAGTTTCCAGCAGCGATCGGCGCGCAGGTCTCCCTCCAGAGGAAATTAGCGAAAAATAGCTAATTAGTCGTTAGTCAGCAGTCATCATTCATCAGTGAAATAACGATTATGAATGACTGCTAACTAATCAGTAAAAACGAACAATAGAAAACTAATGATTGAGGATTAAAAATTGTGAATCTAGCCGAAGGGGTTCAAATTGTTTCGTTTGGCATACTGTCTGTAATGATGATTGCAGGAGCATTAGGAGTAGTGCTGTTCTCCAACATCGTTTACTCAGCTTTTTTGCTGTGCGGCGTATTTACCAGCATTGCGGGCTTGTACCTGTTGCTGAATGCCGACTTTGTAGCAGCGGCGCAGGTATTGATTTACGTGGGTGCTGTTAACGTCTTGATTTTGTTTGCGATTATGTTGGTGAACAAGCGCGAAGATTTCCGCACAATTCCCAACGCTTGGGTGCGTCAAGTAGCAACAGCAGTAGTTTGCGTAGGGTTGTTTGCGCTTTTGGGTACGATGGTGGTGTCTACTCCTTGGGCTATTGTCGCGACGACAGGAGCACCGGCCGAAAGTTCGGTCGTGACGATCGCCAAACATTTCTTCACCGACTTTTTGCTGCCTTTCGAGTTAGCATCAGTGTTTTTGTTAATGGCAATGGTAGGAGCAATTGTGCTAGCACGCCGCGATTTCTTGCCAGATGAATTGTCGTCGAACAAGCTATCTGAAACACCCGCTTTTAGTTTGCAAGAAAGACCTCGCGAATTAGTTTCTGCCGGAGATGTTTCTTCGCCCGAATCTAAGTAACATTAGGGTGCGCGCTGCGCACCTATCTGTCTGTTTGGTAGTAATGTTGATTGAGAGAAAATCGCAAAATTTATGCAACTGCAACTCCAGTATTTTCTGTTATTAGCCGCCGCACTTTTCTGCATTGGTGTTTATGGTTTGATTACGAGCCGAAATGCAGTACGTGTGTTGATGTCGATCGAGTTGATGCTGAATGCTGTCAATCTCAATTTGATGGGTTTCTCCAATTATCTTGACCCCGTACAAATTAAAGGTCAAGTATTTACGGTGTTTGTAGTTACCGTAGCCGCTGCTGAGGCTGCCGTAGGTTTGGCAATTGTTTTGACGATTTATCGCAACCGCAATACAGTAGACATGGAAGAATTTAATTTGCTGAAGTGGTAATTAGTCAATAGCGATCGGTCATCAGTCATCAGTTATTAGTGACAAACTAATGCAGATTAAAGACTGATGACTAAGGACTAATGACTAATGACTAAGGACTAATGACTTCTAGTAATTTCTAGAGTAATTCTGCCACCGAAATCAGGAATCGGGGCAGCAGGTTTCGAGAGTTGTAGTTTAACTTTCTCAACTAACGGTAGCTGTAAAAGCGCTTGGGCAATAGTATCTGCTAGGCGTTCGATTAATAAAAACTTCGAGTCTTTGACTAGCTTTTGAATCAGAGTAATTGCGCTGCGGTAATCAAGAGTATGTTGAATATCATCACTTTTTCCAGCTTGCGAT
Organism: Microcoleus sp. MOSTC5; assembly: GCF_036701825.1. Lineage (NCBI taxonomy): Bacteria > Bacillati > Cyanobacteriota > Cyanophyceae > Oscillatoriales > Microcoleaceae > Microcoleus > Microcoleus sp. MOSTC5. Next base: position 47,998 of record NZ_JAUBRK010000037.1, read on the forward strand.
AAATCCAGCCAGAGAGTAACATCCACTTCAAACCACTGCCCCAAAACTTGCTCTTCCGGCAGATAGCCCGTATATCCGTAGCAGCGAATTCCTGTAAGTTGAATAGAATCCATTTTGTAATAAACTAAAGTGCGTTGCCTCTACCAATTTGTATTAAACCAGATAAAGTTATCTTTCTCTTCCGTCTCTTTTTTTGCCCTCTTTTCCTCTTCCCTCTAGGCCAAGAGCTCCCTCTGCGTTTAAATCACTCTTATTCTATCTTAAATTTCACAACTGTCCTCCTTGCTCCAACTTGTCGAGTAAATCCTCAGCAACTTCATACCATTTCCGCCTAATTTCTGCATCTTCTGGCTTTTCTGTCAAGCTGCGCCCTTGTAATTCAGGATATTTATTGTAATATAATTCATCAACTTTTTGATAGAAAATATCTCGATCGATGTTGAGATTTTTGCGTCGCTTGCCAATTTCTTCTTGCCTAGCTATTTCTGCATTTAATGATGTATCGGGAAGCTGCGGCAGTTCGGGAAACTTCGGCAACTCAGGCAACTTTGGCAATGTAAAACCAGATTTGACTACACTAAAAGCTAACATTCCCGGCAACAAAACCACGCTTAAACTCGCGACTGCTTTCCAAGGAATTAATTTAAAAATGTGGTTATTTTTAACAACTTGAGGGTTTTGGTTAACAGGAGTATGATTGTTTGTAGCAGTTTGAGTGGTGTTTTTGAAAGGGCGACCGACAAAGTTCATTGTCGCTATTTGGGAAATTATACTGCTAATTTGAGATAGTTTTGGATCTTTGAGTGCTTCGCGGACTGCTTTTGCAGATTGGTAGCGATCGCCCGGTTGTTCTGCTAACATCTGATCCAATACCGTGGCTAAATTTGGGCTGACTGTGACGTGCGATCGCCAATCCCAAGTTTTATTATTGATATCGTACAATTTTTGAGGCTTTTTGCCAGTTAGCAAGACTAAAGCCGTGACGGCTAAAGCGTACAAATCGCTAGCAGCAGAAACTTTACCCAGCCGCATTTGTTCGGCTGGCGAATAACCCTGTTTGCCGATCGCCGTATCCGATTGTCCGTTCAACTGAAGTACGGCATTGGCTGCGATTTGCTTGACGGAACCGAAATCAATTAAAAATGGTAGTTGGTCAGCATCATGCTGAATAATATTATCCGGGGAAATATCGCGGTGAATTAAATTTTTTGAGTGGATGTATTCTAAAACTGGTAAAAGCTGAAATAGCAGTTGAGTAACTTCAGCTTCGGTAAAATTTTTACCTTGCTGCTGGCGCGATATCAATATTTCTTCGTAGTTTTGACCCTTGATATAATCTTGCACTAAAAATAAAGATGGATTTCCGCCCAAATCCGTTCGCAGCAGTTCTCGAAACCGGGGAATTTGCGGGTGTTGGAGGTTGTAAAGCATACTCGATTCGCGATCGAACAATTCGGCCGCTTTCGGGCTGTGAACCACCGGAGAAAACTCTTTGAGTACGCAATGTTCGTTGTAGCGGTTGATGTCTTCGGCGAGATAAGTACGCCCGAAGCCGCCCCGGCCTAATTCGCGGAGGATGCGGTAGCGTTTTTCGAGAGTGGAACCTGGGGCGAGGAGGGAGGAGTTAGACATAAACCGCGGCAAAGTGTTCGAGTTGGGGAGTCGCCGAGCACAGTATAGCTTATTGTAGCTAAGTTTGTTTGAATGCGAGGGAAGGAAGGGCGATCGCTTTTTTTTGGGAGGGATGAAGGAGAAGGGATACTTTGCTTAAAATTCAGTATCTACAGGCTATTGGGTGAGTTTTACCAGCCATCTATGTCGGAAACAAACAATAATATAACAGCGCACTCTTAAAATCATCCCAACTGCGATCGCCCTGATTCACCTGCTTTTTCTGCTAACTTATGCTCTTTGAAAGCTTCTAACAGCTTGCTCTTTTAAAATTTAGGTACAATTCGATTTCTATCGCCCTTTGGCCCTCAGGGAAAAGGCAAAAGTGCAGAGGGTAAAAGGGTAAAGAATAGTCTTCGCCGGGAAAACTAGGACTACGGAGAAACCGACGCTACCGCTACGCGAAAACCCCAGGGCCTCCAACTGTGATCCGCCGATAGCCACTCACGAACGGCACTGCGGCAACGGACTGCATAGATTTCCCAGGAACCCCCACGCAGCACCCGGCGATCCTCTCTGCCAGTTTCCCACGAACTTCCGTCAGTTGGTGCGCCGCTATAGTTTTCGTGCCACCTATCGCTGCACCATTCCCAAACATTGCCGTGCATATCGTACATCCCAAAGGCATTCGGGGGAAAACTCCCGACAGCAGTTGTTTTTCTGCAGTTAAGTCCTTGGGGGGCGTTTGCGTAGGGGGAGTATCCGCCATAGTTGACTAATTTCGGGGTAATGGTTTCCCCAAAATAAAATGGGGTTGTTGTACCCCCACGACAGGCGTATTCCCATTCTGCTTCACTCAGGAGGCGATATTTTTTCCCGGTTTGTTGCGAGAGTTGGCGACAGAATCCGACGGCCATATTCCACGATACACATTCAACAGGACGTTTTACACCTTTGAAAAAGGATCGGTTGCATCCCATCACTGCTTGCCACTGTGCTTGGGTGATGGGATATTTACCTGCAAAAAAAGCGGGTACAGTTACTTGATGCTGCGGACTTTCATTATCTCTTCTATCTTCCTCTGTGGCTGGGGTACCCATCATAAATGTGCCGCCGGGAATATAAACCATTTCCAGTACACTTCCATTCCCTAAATCTTCGGGGAACAAGTGAGCATAATCACGGCGGCGACTGTTTTCTTTTCCTTCAGCATCAACTGTGATGACATCAAAGTGAAAAGTAGGCAAATATTTTTGGAACTGCTGTTTTAGATTTGGTTCATCTCTATCCTTCAGCAGCGAATAGGCTGCAAATTTTACCGCGATTGATTCATCTTGCAGTGCCGCAATTATTAAATCTAAACCTGCGTCTCCATATCTGCTGAGTGCTTCAGACAGTGCAGCAACTTTCACCTCAACAATGGGAGAAGCTAACCGAATTTTAATACCGGGAATCCCCCCTAAGACAGCCGCACCTAATGGCACTTGAGATTCACCGCCAAGGACAGCATCGTATTCTCTGGGTTGATTTTGATTTTCTGTCATAATCGGGGCTTACGTAAGTGTCACACATCTATCCAGTTTAAGGGTGGGTCAAACTCAGTTCTAGGGTGATTATTCAGAGCCTCGAATTCTGACGCACCCTACTAATTATGCCAGTTGCGTAAATCTTGTATTACAAATCTCGATGTGTAAATTCCTTAGCATCTTTCCCTACATAACTCGCGGCAACATGACCATCTCCAACAACTCGATACTTATAGGTAATCAACCCCTCTAAACCAACAGGCCCGCGAGGCGGCATTTGCTGCGTGCTAATCCCCACTTCTGCACCGAAGCCGTAGCGGAAACCGTCGGCAAATCGAGTCGAACAATTGTGATAAACTCCGGCCGCATCGACTCCATTTAAAAATGTTTCGGCGGTTTCGCTATCTTCGGTAACAATCACATCTGTGTGTCTGGAACCGTATGTATTGATATGGTTAATTGCCTCTTCCACAGAATCTACTATTTTGATTGACAAAATCAAATCGCTGTATTCTGTAGACCAATCTGTTTCTGTCGCTTCGGCAATATTTTCGAGGATGGCGCGAGTTTTTTCGTCTCCCCGCAATTCGACTTTTTTCTGCTGCAAAGCTGCGGCGACAGCGGGCAAGAAAACGGGGGCGATCGCACGGTGAACTAACAAAGTTTCAATGGCATTGCAGGCGGCTGGATACTGGGTTTTTGCATCTACAGAAATCTTTACTGCTTTCTGAATATCCGCAGCTTTGTCTGCGTACAAATGACAAATTCCGTCGGCGTGTCCCAACACGGGAATTCGGGTATTTTCCTGCACGAACCGCACGAAGGAATTAGAACCTCTGGGAATAATCAAATCTACATATTCATCCATTTTCAGCAGTTCGATTGTTTCTTCCCGCGTGGTTAGCAACTGCACGACTTCGGGATTAACCGCTGTTTCTGCTAATGCTTGATGTATCACTTTTGTCAATATTTCGCAGGAACGGACTGCCTCTTTGCCGCCTTTGAGAATGACGCCGTTTCCCGATTTGATTGCCAAGGATACTATCTGAATTAAAGCTTCTGGGCGCGCTTCAAAAATAATGCCTAAAACGCCCAAAGGACAGGTGACGCGCTTCAGAATTAATCCTGCATCCAATTCGCGGTGAATTTGCACGGAACCTACGGGATCTGGGAGTTTCGCAACGTCGCGCACGCCCGCGATCGCACTTTTCAACTTGCTCTCATCCAACTTGAGGCGATCGTACAGCGGTTTGGCAATTCCATCCGCCTCAGCCGCCTTGCAGTCAGCAGCATTCGCCGCCACAATATCCGGCGCAGAAGCTTCTAAAGCTTTAGCTATAGCATCAATCGCTTGATTTTTGGCATCAGCGGACAAAACTGCCAATTTTCTAGCAGATACGCGCGTTTTTTGGGCAATTTCAATAATAGACATGGCAGTAAGTTTTAAATAATTTTGAGTTTTGGGCTTTGGGTTTTGACTTTTGAATTGAATCCCCAAAAAATAAATTTTGGGGCGGTTTTTAATTTTAACAATTCTCAAGGAAATTCTATATTTTTGTTGAGACCCCTTACAGCGATTTGTAATTACAGGTTAAAACAGTGAAGTATAGATAAAATCTCACGGTCATTTCAATTTGTCAATAACCTTAGGAGATTATTATGTCATCTCACGCCCCTTTACGCAAGGCAGGGCGAGCAGCCAAAGCCGGGGTTAAACTGATACAGAAAACTGGCGGAAATCTCGTTTTAGCTTCCGGCGTCACCATCGGCCTGCTGTTTGGTATGGTGTTAGCGCTATCTTTAGCCTCTGTTTTGATTCTCAACAGTCCCGATCCAGTCACCGGATTGGCGATCGCACTTCCGATTACCCTGATTTTTAACATCGCTGCTTTTTTCCTATCGCCTTACTTGATGGACTTAACCCAAAATTGGCTCTACAATACTCGCTGGGTTTCCCTAGCAGAAATTGAAAGCCTAAGTCCCGAAACAGCTAAAGTTATTCAGAAGGTTTGCAAGCAGAAAAAACTCCAGCAGCCGCGTTTAGGAATTATCGACGACCAAAACCCTACTGCTTTTACTTACGGTTCATTTCCAAACAGCGCTCGCTTAGTCGTCAGTCAAGGTCTTTTCACCTATTTAGACGACGATGAAATTGCCACTGTTTACGCCCACGAACTCGGTCACATCGTCCACTGGGACTTTGCAGTAATGACTTTAGCTTCAACTTTGGTGCAGATTACTTATTTAATTTACACTACAGCTCAAAGAATGGGTCGAAGTGGTGGCGACAAAGCTAAAGATGCGGCCGGTACGGTAGCTGCTGTTGCTTATTTGTTTTACATCGCCGGCACTTATTTATTGCTGTATTTGTCGCGGACGCGAGAATATTTTGCAGATTATTTTGCGGCCCAAACTACCGGCAACCCCAACGCTTTATCCCGCGCTTTGGTAAAAATTGCTTACGGTATTTTGGAAGAAGGACAAAGAGCAACTGAACCCAGCCGTTTGTTAGAAGGAACTCGCGCTTTAGGCATTTACGATGCCAAAGCTGCCACATCTACTGGTACCGCTTACCGGATTGCTTCGGAACCCGAAAAAATTGGGCGAGTGTTTTTGTGGGATATTTTTAATCCGTGGGGTTGGTGGATGGAGTTGAACTCTACTCACCCGCTGACTGGTAAACGAGTTCGCGCTTTGAGCACTTATGCCGAACAATTAGGCTTGGATATTGAGTTTGATATGGGCCGAATTGTCGGCGAAGGCAACGATTTGAGCAAGCGGAGATTGTACGGCAATTTTGTGTTCGATTTGCTGCTGTACAGTGCAGAAACTCTGGGCTTAGCGGTGGGTTTTGCGATCGGCATTTCGCTGTCGGCTGCAAATCCGATGATGATGGTTGCTTGTCCTTTAATCGCTTTGGGCGCGGGAATTTTGCTCAAAACTCTGGTGATGTTCCCGAATTACCAACAAGCAGAACACTTGGATGTTTTAACCTTAATGTCTGACCCTTATGCAAGTCCTTTGCGGGGTCAACCTGCGAAACTGCAAGGCGAATTAATTGGTCGCGGCGATGCGGGTTATACCTTCGGTTCAGATTTGAAATTGCAAGACAGAACGGGAATGATTTATCTGCGATATGCTTCTCGTTTTGGACCAATTGGTAATTTTCTGTTTGGGATGAAACGGGTTGAAAGTTTGATTGGTATGGATGTTAGGACTTTGGGCTGGTTCCGCCGGGGTGTTGCACCTTGGATGGATTTAATTCAGCTTGAAAGCGATAGCGGTACTGCGGTTAAGAGTTATCACCGCTTCTGGTCTGTTGTGATGGGTATGGGTGCGATCGTTCTTGGTATTGCGGCGCTATTTGTTTCATTTCCAGCTTAACACTTGACAGGTAAAACCTTTTACGTTAAATATAATTAAGCTCGAAAATTCGAGCTTCTTTTTTTGATTACATATTTTTGGTTACATACGGTACTATTGAATTTAATACCCCTGTAAATTATCTTGTTTTTATCAAAATAGTGAGTTGACAAACCGCTTTCGACGTGTTAGCGAAGGGGCGCAATAGCGCTCTTGTCGCACAGAAAGAAGGAAGGAAGAAGTAAAGAAGGAAATAGGTGATCTTATGGTGAGAAGGAAGTAATTCATTGATGATCCCATATGAAAATCAAAATTGCTACAATTAGTTTGTTGTTGATAGTATTAACTTTAGCAGTCAGCAACCCTAGCCAAAAAGTTAGGGGTAACTTAACAAAAATGATCGCCCAAACGGAAAACCCGGACAAAAAAAATACCATGCAAAGTATTCTCGATGACAGCGCAAAATTAGAAAAACTAGCTGGCGACTTCCAATTTATAGAAGGCCCGATTTGGCATCCAGACGGCTTTTTGCTGTTCAGCGATATTCCCGCCAATATTATCTATAAATTCGCATCAAATCAGCAAGTTGAGGTATTTCGCCGCCCTTCGGGAAAAGCCAATGGGAATACTTTAGACAAAGAAAACCGCTTACTTACTGCCGAACACGAAAATCGCCGCGTATCTCGCACAGAAAAGGACGGCAAAGTTATCACCTTGGCGGATAGATACGAGGGCAAGCGGCTAAACAGTCCGAACGATTTGGTTGTTAAATCCGACGGCAGCATTTATTTTACCGATCCGCGCTACGGTGTTAGTAAAGAGCAGGAAGAATTAGGTTTTTACGGTGTTTACAGGCTGGCATCAGACGGGAAATTAACTCTGCTGGTTAAGGATTTGGTGCTGCCCAATGGCATCGCCTTTTCGCCAGACGAGCAAAAACTTTATGTCAACAATTCGGAAGCTGGATACATTGCCGTTTTCGATGTCAAGCCGGACGGAACTGTTACCAACCAGCAGCTTTTTGCGGAGTTAAAAGATGCCAGTCAAGGCGGAGTTCCCGACGGTCTAAAAGTTGATTTAGAGGGGAATGTTTACAGCACCGGACCGGGGGGAGTGTGGATTTTATCGCCCGATGGCAGGGTTTTGGGGAAGATTTCTGTGCCTGAGACGGCGACTAATTTGGCTTGGGGAGAAAACGATCGCAAAACGCTTTACATTACGGCAAATACAAGTCTGTATCGGATTCGCCTTAAAATTGCGGGTGTGCGGCCTGGAAAATAATCTAAAATCGGGCGAAGTTGAAAGTAAAGTGGCCTTTGCAGGCGAATCTCATATAAAGTATTTGTTTGTAGTAGTTCTTAAGCGCTGCTGCGAACTTTTATTTAAGACATTTTTTGACCAATATTTTTTTGATGGTACCCGCCACGTGATTGATCCGTGGAATCAATCCAAAATCTCAAATCTAAAATCCTCAAGCCCCCGAATTGATCCGTGGGGTCAATCCAAAATCTCAAATCTCAAATCTCAAATCGAATGACTGCGATGTTCATAGCCCGCTTGCATAAATTTCTGACTGCGACTGTGGATGAAAAATCCCGATCGCACACAATATTTTGGTTGACTCTGAGCTTGACATTTGCCGCAGTTTATGCAATTTTAGGACTCAAGCAAGTCTTCAGTGCCGAGTATATGGTGCAAGACGATGCGAGGCAGCACGTTTTCTGGATGATGCGGTTTGTCGATCCTGAATTATTCCCCAACGATTTCATTGCTAATTACTTTCAATCAGTCGCTCCCGCAGGATACAGCACGCTCTACAAATTAGCCGCAACAGTTGGCATTCACCCGCTATTTTTTCACAAAATATTGCCGCTATTTCTCGGCTTAATCTCCAGTTATTACTGTTTTGGCCTGTGCCTAGAAATGCTGCCAGTGCCGATGACTGGATTTATGGCATCTTTGCTGCTAAATCAGCATATGTGGATGACAGACGATTTGGCTTCCACAACGCCAAGAGCTTTTATCTATCCGATATTCCTTGCTTTTTTATATTATTTGTCGCGCAGTTCGTTGCTGCCTTGTTTAGGGGCGATCGCGCTAATCGGACTATTCTATCCTCCTTACGCCTTGGTTGCTGCCGGAATTTTAGTTTTGCGCCTGCTAGCCTGGAAAAACGGCGGTTTGCGCTTGTCGGGCGATCGTACTAATTACCTATTTTGCACTACAGGTTTGGGAGTAATCTTTTTAGTAATGCTGCCCTATGCCTTAGATAACTCTGAATTTGGCCCAACTTATACCGCAGCAGAAGCGAAGCAAATGGGCGAATTTGCACCTGACGGCAGAAATGCTTTTTTTCGTCCAAATCCGGTAGATTATTGGCTGACAGGGCGGGGCAGCGGGATGTTTCCCAAGTCGCTGTTTACGCCTGTAACTCACTGTGTCGGGCTGTTATTTCCGCTGCTGCTGTTTTTGCGATCGGCTTTTCCCTTAGCAAATCAGATTCAAAGCAAAATCTGGCTTTTGCTTCAGCTATTTTTAGCATCCTCGGCGATGTTTTTTGCTGCTCACGCTACCATTTTTAAATTGTATCAACCAGGTCGCTATACTGCCTACAGCTTGCGATTTATTGTTGCGTTGATAAGTGCGATAGTCCTAACTTTAATTATCGATGGAGTCGGTTCTTGGGCATCAAAAACCGCAACAACCTTTCATTTAAAAAATTTAGTTGCACTAATTACGACAGCGACAATCGCTATCGCCGTTGTCCTTTATCCGTGCTTAGTCAAAAAATTCCCCACAGTCGGCTATGCCGAAGGTAAAATGCCGGGTTTGTACAAATTTTTTCAGCAACAGCCTAAAGATATATTGATTGCTTCCATCGCGGCAGAGACTGATACTTTGCCAACATTTAGTCAGCGTTCGGTTTGGGTGGCAAAGGAATATGCAGTGCCTTATCAGAAAGGCTACTACAGCAGATTTCGGCAGCGAGTTAGCGATTTAATTCGCGCTCAATACACGCCCGATCGAGCTGTATTGCAAAATTTTATCAATCAATATGGAGTTGATTTTTGGATGCTCGATCGAAATGCGTTGACTCTTCAGTATGTAGAGGAGTACGGCTGGATAGATGATTTTGATGCGACACCGCAGGCGATGCTTTCTCTCAAACAAGGGAAAATTCCCGCCTTAGCTTCAGCAATGACAAGTTGTGCTGTTTTTCAGAATGAAATTCTAGTGGTTTTGGATGCGTCTTGTATTGTGAAATTGACCGGGAATTAAGGCGAAGCAGATCCAAAGCATCTGCGTTCCCAGGAAGAATCCGGAAAGTAGAAAGAACTGTTCGGATTCCTCAGCTATATTTGCTGCGGGGAGATTGTGTAGGAGCGATCGCACAATGCGTTATAATCCCGATATGAGATAATGGTGCGAGTCAATGACACAAGTTCTCGATCGCGAAATTCTCGATGGGCGAGTGGTTCTCAATGGCACTTGGGAGCAATTCAAGTTAATCCAGAAGGTTTCGGAAGATTCCCCTGGCATAAAGTTGTCCTTTTTTGCAGGTGCGATCGAGATTCTGATGCCGGGATTCCAACACGAAAATTTTTCTGAAATCATTGGTTACTTAGTGACCACTTTTCTGCTGCAACAAGGTATTAAGTTTTACCCTTCTGGTTCAATGACGCAGGAGAAGACGGGAGAAGCTTCTACTCAAGCAGACAAATCGTTTTGTTTGGGAGAACCTAAGTTGATTCCCGATTTGTCGATCGAGGTGGTTTATACTAGCGGTGGACTGAGCAAGTTGCCAAAATATCGAGCTTTGGGCGTGCCTGAAATCTGGTTTTGGGAAGATGGCACGCTGCGGCTGTATCATCTCCGGGAAGATGGCTACGAGCAAGTAATTCAGAGTAAACTGTCAGGATTGGAAACGCTGGATATCGATTTGCTAAGACGCTGCATTTTAATGGGTGAAACTGATTTGGCTGAAGCGGTTAAGGTTTTTGGGCAGGGAATCTCGATCGATCGTACATGACAGCAAGACGTTCGCTTTGCCTAATTGGCGATCGAAATTTTAGTGGTTTTGGCAACATCGGGAAAAAATATAATCCCCAGATCCCGGACTTTTTAAATAAGTCTGGTTCTGCTGTTGCTGGGAACTAGAAATACAGTCTTTTGTAGGGGCAATCCCCATGCGGTTGCCGATCCTGATGGGTAATGTTGCGGATATCGTGCAATTAAATAATCTCCGCAATCAAAGGTGAATATATATCCAAGGTCAAGTTCGCAGACAATGAAAATTGCACAAAAGCTCGATCGCAAATTATCTCTTGGGCAAAAACATGACAACACTTTACGTCAACCCAGCAACAGGCAGCGATGCCGCAGCAGGCAGCCAATCGGCTCCATTCAAAACTATAGCCCGCGCGATCGCCCGCGCTGCATCGGGAACTACGATTCAGTTATCACCGGCAACTTACAGCGCAGCTAGCGGCGAAAAATTCCCCTTGGAAATTCCCTCAGGAGTAAAAGTTATTGGCAATGAAACTAACAAAGGTAGAGGCACTCTAATTCAAGGCAGTGGCAAATTTGTAAGTCCCACCGCTGCGGGCCAAAATATCACAATACTGCTAGCAACTAATTCGGAATTGCGCGGAGTAACTGTCACTAATCTTGATAGTCGCGGCACGGGAGTCTGGATTGAGTCAACTTCTCCGACTGTGGCTAACTGCACTTTCACTCAATGCAAGCGCGAAGGAGTTTTTGCCACGGGAACCGCTAATCCTGCGATTCTCGAAAACATATTTGTAGAAAACTCAGCGGCTGGCGTAATTACGGCGGGAATTGCTAAGGGAGTAATACGGCGCAATATTTTTCAAAAGACGGGTATCGGCATTTCTCTGGAAGCTCAGTCGGCTCCTTTGATTGCTGACAACCAAATTTTGGAAAATCGCTCCGGTATAGTTGTAGCGGGGGAATCTCAGCCGATTTTACGCAAGAATCGCATCGAAAAAAATACCGAAGACGGTTTGACTGCGGTGGGGAAGTCGCGGCCAGATATTGGTACGGCTCAAGATTTGGGGGGCAATATTTTTCAGAATAACGGTGAATTAGACTTGCAAAACGCGACTGGGGTTAAGATTTCTGCGGTGGGAAATCAGCTCAATTCTTCGCGGGTGAAAGGTTTATTGGATTTAGGCAATGTGACGCCAACTGCGACTCCAGGCGGGCTAAAGTTTAGTGACATCAGCACGCATTGGGCTAAGGATTTTATCGATCGCTTGGCAAAGATGAATATTGTTAGCGGGTTTCCCAACGGCACTTTTCAACCTTACGAGATTGTAACTAGAGCTCAGTATGCGGCTGTGTTGGCGAAGGCGTTTGAATTGGTGCCGCGCCGTGAGGCGACGGTTTTTAAGGATGTGGCGGCGGATTTTTGGGCGCAGGGAGCGATCGCCCAAGCTAATCGAGCTGGCTTTTTGGTGGGATATCCAGACAGCACGTTTCGCCCGGAGCAGAATTTGACTAGAATTCAGGCGATCGTATCTTTGGTAAACGGCTTGCAGTTTGCCGGCGGCAACCCTAATTCTTTGAGCGTTTATGTCGATCGAGCTCTGATTCCCAGTTTTGCCACCGACGAGATAGCAACCGCCACAGAGCGCAAAATCGTGGTCAACTATCCCGCGCGCGAAAAGCTTTCCCCCGCCCACGACATCACCCGCGGCGAGATATCCGCCCTCATCTACCAAACTCTGGTAGCCACAAACCGAGCCGAGCCAATTAACTCTCCCTACATCGTCTAAGTCCCGTAGCATCGGAATTAATATTACTCACCGTCAGGACACGGCAGTGCCGTTTCCCTACCCCGATTAATTGTAGGGACTTAGGCTCTCGCGGTGTCCTCGGTATCATTCCGATGCAGCCGGAAACGATATCAGGTACACAGAACCAACCCATCTCCCCTCTCCCTTGTCTCCGATTTCCCCACTCGGCCCCGCTCCCACTCTCCCAAGTCTTGATTTGCGAGTACCCGAATCGTTTTATGATTAAACATTAAGAAATTAAGCAATCCTTAAGGTTCCACTATCAGATTATGGCTAAAATTCAATTCTCTCGCGGTATAGACGAAGAAGCTGTGCCCGAAGTGCGCCTAACCCGTTCTAAAAGCGGAGATCAAGGCACTGCCACGTTTATCTTTGAAAATCCCAAAGCTCTCAGCAGCACCAGTACCGAAGAAATTACTGGAATGTACATGATCGACGAAGAAGGCGAAATCCTCACTCGCGAGGTTAAGGCTAAGTTCATCAACGGTCAGCCTGCGGGCTTGGAAGCTCTTTATCTAATGAGAAGTCCCGCAGAATGGGATCGGTTTATGCGGTTCATGGAACGCTACTCGGAAGCAAACGGCTTAGGATTTAGCAAGGCATAATGGGTAGTTGGTAATTGGTAATTGGTCATTGGTAGTTAGCCGATCGCCCGTTGCCAGTTGCCGATTACTTAGAAGAAGAAACTATGACGCAAATTCCTCACCCCGACTTATCTAAAATAACCGTAAATTGCGCTATCATTACTGTTAGCGACACGCGCTCGGCTGAAACAGACAATAGCGGCTTGTTAACTAAGAAGCTGCTAAAAGATGCGGGTCACTCTGTGGTAGCTTACACTGTTGTTAAAGATGATGCGGCCAAAATTGTATTGCAGATGCAGGCTTTTTCCCAGCGTGAAGATGTGGATGCAATCATTTTTAACGGCGGCACGGGCATTGCTCCCCGAGATACGACTTATGATGTGATGGAGAGTTTGTTAGACAGGATTTTACCGGGATTTGGGGAGATATTTCGGTTTTTGAGCTATCAAGAAATTGGTTCGAGGGCGATCGCCTCTCGCGCAGTTGCAGGCGTGTATCAAGGCAAGTTAGTCTTTTCTCTTCCGGGCTCTAGCAATGGTGTGAAACTAGCTGTGGAAAAGCTAATTTTACCCGAATTAGTTCACTTGGTGACGCAGTTGCGCGGAGGGTGATATCAATTCCGGTAACACCGGAATGATGGGGAGTGGGGAGTGATCCGTGGGGGAATGTGGAATTATTGACCTTGACTCGATCATTCCCATCCAACCGGAAACGATATGAGGTCGCTTTCTTCAATCTCTTCAATCTAAAATCTAAAATCTAAAATCTAAAATCGCAAGCCCCCGGGTTTAGCAATGAGGTCGCTTTCTTCAATCTCTTCAATCTAAAATCTAAAATCTAAAATCTAAAATCGACTGGCTGCATTCACCGCAAGAAACGGGTGGCATTGAGCCTAGTCTATGGCTAAAGTGAGGAAACACCCAAATTCCCTTGACTTAGACTAGATTAATTAGATGAAGAATGCGAGTGTCTATGCTAGCGAAGATTATCACCGGATTGCTCGGGCGATCGCCTTTATGCGACAACACCACCTAAACCAGCCCAATCTGGCAACTGTGGCCCAACACATAGGACTGAGTGAATATCATTTTCAACGGCTATTTACTCAATGGGCCGGCATTAGCCCCAAGCGGTTTTTGCAATATCTGACAGTTGAATACGCTAAGTCAAAAATCACTCAGACTAAAAGCCTTCTCGACCTAACATTGGACGTGAGACTATCGAGTCCAGGACGATTGCACGATTTATTTGTGAACTTAGAAGCAATGTCACCAGGGGAGTTCAAAGCAGGCGGAGCAGGTTTACAAATTCGCTATGGCATTCACGATACCCCCTTTGGCAAATCTCTAATCGCGACAACTGCCCGCGGTATTTGTAATCTTTATTTCTCGGATACAACAGACGAACAAACCGCCGCACAAAGACTGCGATTGGCATGGAAAAACGCTGAAATTATCCGCGATGAGCAAACCACTCAATCATTGTGTGACCTGATTTTCAATTCAGAAACTCTCAGCGAGCAAAAACCACTAACGCTCTTGGTAAAAGGCACTAACTTTCAGGTTCAAGTTTGGCGAGCACTTTTGAAATTGCCATTTGGGGCGATCGCAACTTATCAGAGTATAGCTCAAATGGTAGCTCGCCCAACTGCTGCTAGAGCTGTAGGAAATGCGATCGGTAAAAATCCGATCGGCTATCTAATTCCGTGTCACCGAGTCATTCGAGAATCTGGAGAACTCGGTGGCTATGGGTGGGGAGTAGAGCGTAAAACAGTCATGTTAGGTTGGGAAGCTAGCCGTACAATCTGCGGAACCACCCTCGCAGGAATAGAGCGATCTAACGGTGTCAATCACCCGCAGGAGACTACCTCCGTTCCCAACACATAACCTCTGTGCGGTGGGGTGGATGGGCGTTGTTTTGCTGCGTCGCCTAGAGAACTTTTAAGAACCTCCGACTTCAATCACTTCCCCCGGAGTAATGGTATTCAACACGTTACGAGCATCTGGTACCAGAGGAAGTAAATCAGAAAGCCTGTTGCTCGATGCTACAAGAACAACGACTGCAACTCCAGCTTGTTGCAAGTTTTGCTGATAGCGTAAATTTTGATCTGTGGTGAGCAGAATCGTGAAGCCCTCTTGACTCATAAGCAGCAGCAATTCACCGTTCTTCTTTCCTGACCATCCCATCTCAACAACTGTGCGTATCTCGTAATCAGCAAGTTCACGCTTTAAAGGTCGTGGGGCACATTCATCAAGCAGGATTCGCATAGGCTGTCAGCATTTCCTTTGCTAATTCAAGAGCTGCAATTGTCTGTTCCCGACTGACACTAGGGAAATGGTCTAGAAATACGTCTAATGAATCACCAGCCTCAAGATAATCAAGTAGGGTTCTCATTGGTACACGAGTCCCAACAAAAACAGGGGTTCCCCCCAGAATTTCGGGGTCGCTATGAACAACACGGGATGTTAATGTCATAACAAATTTAGCCAACTGACTACCAGCTTTTACAACAATTGTATCCCAAAGTCATTTGATTTTCCTGAGCAGAATGCCAAACCCAACGATCGCTAACATCCATTTCATCTAAAACTACAACTTTTAGCAGTTTAGGCTGGGAAGCTAGCCATACAATCTGCGATCAATCGGGGTAGCATTACTATTTTTGCTACTTGCCGAAGCAATCTGCCACAAATAAATTTCAGGCGGAGAGCGGGCGATCGAGAATTAAATTATTTTAACGGAAAGTTAAGCTGCGTCTCGATATCTGCTTGCTCTAGGAACACCCCTACTTGAGACTCCGATTGTAGAAATCAGCAACTTTGTCAACGTACATCTTTGGGTTAGTATTGTAGCTTTCTGGATGTTTCTTCGCATTGGTTTCCCAATATTCTGCCGCAGGATATGCTTCTCTGAGTTGGCGAGCGTTTTGTATAGGCGTATAAGGATCGATCGCACTGTGAATGATCAAAACTGGTCTATGGGAAATACGACCTATTTCCTGCACTGGCTTAGAAGAAGTTAGATCGTATCCAGTCAACAAATGTCCAAACATCATGGTAGAAAGAAGAAATATCCCAGGTAATCCTGAAGCTGACTGCCAATGCTTCTGAATAATTGGATAAACCTCTGCGTAACTACTGTCCGTGACCACTGCTCCGATGTCAGAGTCATCTGCTGCTGCTCCAATTACTGCAGCAGAACCCATTGAAAAACCTAAAACCCCAATCTTTTTTGGCTTAAAGCCCCTAATTTTAAGCCAATCCACTGCTGCAATAACATCTCGCCTTTCTGTAATTCCAAAGGTGAAGCGAGAATCAGCACTTTGCCCATGTCCTCGCAGATCGATCATAAGTATCGAAAAGCCTTTTTGATTCATAGCTGAACCAAACTCGGCAAACTTTCCAGCAAGCTCACAAGTCCGACTGGAATTCAATCCATGCACCAAAATTAATACCTTATCTGTTGCTTTTTCTGGAATAAACCAACCAGCAATCTCCACGCCATCAGGTGTACGAAATTTTACATTTTCAGGAGGAACAGCAAAAACAGATGCTTTAAGAGGGTCAAAGCATCTGTTTGGCTTTGAAAGAGTATGTCCTGCATAAGCTGAGATGCCGAAATAGCCAACCACTAGAAATGCTGAGATACCTGAAGCTAACTTGATAAAAAGATGCTTTTGGGCTTTCATCTATTTTGTTACCTAGTTCTTGAAGATTATTTTAAGCGAATGCTCTATTCATAGTTCTGGTGTAACTTATGCTCAGAAACCTGGGATCTCGCCTCCAGTCGATCGATCGCAGATAAATTTCAGGGTGCAAGGTCGATCGATATACACTAGAAATATTGTGTATCGCCAGTTTTGCAATGACGCTGCCTACCGGATCTCGTTCTCCTGCTCTGTTCCAAACGCTTTCGCTGGTAGCTGACCCGATCGCATTTTTCGATCGCTACTCTGCCAAATACGGCGATACATTTACCGCCCGCGTGTTGGGGCCCGCTTCGCCCCCCGTGGTGTTTCTGGGCAGTCCAGAAGCGATTCAGGCGGTGTTTACGACGTTAGCCGATGCCTTTGAGTTTGGCAAAGTGACCAACGTATTTCGCCCCCTGGTGGGAAATGAATCCCTAATTATGAATGAAGGGCCGCGACATCTGCGACAGCGACAGCTATTAATGCCCGCGCTGCATCGCGAACAGTTGCACAGTCAAGGGCATTTGATTGTTGATTTGACGAAAAAGCAGACGATCGACTGGAAAGCCCCAGATGCGATCGCAGTCCGCGAAGAAATGTCAGAAATTTCGCTGCAAGTAATCTTGCAAGTCGTGTTTGGATTAGTGCCGGGAGAGCGCTACGAACGCCTGAAACACTTGCTCAGCAAGCTTTTAGAGGCGATTACCTCTGAACTGTACTCGATACAATTTTTCTTTGAACCGTTGCAGCAAAATTTGGGCTCTTGGAGTCCGTGGGGTCAGTTTTTGCAGCAGATGACGGAGATTGACTCGCTGATTTATGCGGAAATTGCCGAGAGGCGATCGCATTCTCTCGATTCGTCACGCACGGATATTCTGTCGGTGTTGATGATGGCCCGCGACGACACCGGCGAATCCATCGGCGATCGAGAATTGCGCGATCAGTTGATGACGCTGTTGTTGTTGGGACATGAAACCACTGGATCGGCGTTGACTTGGGCGTTTTACTGGCTGCATCAGTTTCCCGAATGTCTTAGTCGGTTGCGGAAGGAATTGGATGAATTGGGCGAGAATCCCGATCCGATCGCGCTTTCGCAGTCGCCCTACTTAACAGCAGTCTGCAAGGAAGCGCTGCGGGTTTATCCAATTGCCTTAATTTCGCAGCCGCGCAAGGTGAAACGGACGATCGAACTCGAAGGCTATACATATCAACCGGGAACGATTTTAATCCCCTGTGTCTATTTGGCGCACCGTCGCCCTGAAACCTACGAAAATCCCGCTCAATTCAATCCCGATCGCTTTTTAGATCGCAAGTTTTCCGCCTCTGAATTTTTACCGTTTGGAGGCGGGAGTCGAAGCTGCATCGGGATGGCGTTATCGATGTTTGAAATGAAGTTGGTGTTAGCAACGGTGCTGTCTTCCCGCGAGTTTGTATCGAATCTCGATCGGCCAATTCGTCCGGCGCGCCGGGGAATCACCTTTGTGCCGCCCGATCGATTCCGATTAACGGTTGTGGGCGATCGGCGTTAGATTCAGTGAAACGCCGTGTCAAGCAAGATATGTTATTCGATAAAAATCCCAGCCACTTTGTCTCCATTCATCGTCATGTGTACCACAAATTCATCTCCATCATCTTCAAAACTCAGCTTCCACAAATAAACCTGACAATTACCTTGTTTTAGCTCACCAAAATAAGTAATTGAATATCCCTTTTGCAGGCGTGAAGCGAGCTGCTCGCTAACATCGTCAAACATTTTTTGTGTAATGCTCGTTTTGTAGCCTGCATCGCCCACTGTGGTAAAAAGCTCGTAGTTTTTCGATGCGGTGGCATCCAAGATAACCTGCAAACAATCGAGGATGTTTTGAGAGGGGGCTGTCGGGTTCATGAAGATGTCCTTCTTTTAGGGTTTTATCACAATGTGTAACAAATGGGGCTGTAAATAGCTCCTACGGCTGTCTAATATCAAATCCGGTAGCATGGGAATTATTATATCGGTAGGGTACGCGGTTGCAGAAATCTTTTAATCCACAGATTAGACTATTTACACTCACGCACCGTCCCAAGGATTGAATAATATCTATGCAACTTTACCATTTATAGCAGTTTTAATCGAATTAAATACAGCTTTAGACACGGCACTGCCGTGTCCTATCCATCTGTAGTTCACTATACTGAAAAGCGCTATATTGCCTCAGCAACAATAGTCCGGTGTCGGACTGTATTGCAAGTGATTGTCGGCTGGGCAAAACCAGAATCAACTAAAGCTTGCTCGATATCCAACGCAAAATACTGATCCAAATAAGGCTCCGTACTCTTGAGCAAAGTCAAAATATAAGGAGGCATTTTGGCATAAACTTCCGACTGAGGATTCATATCCATAATTGTCAAATGTCCGCCAACACGCAGCAAACGCCTCGCTTCCCGAAATATTTCTCTAGTAGCTTTCTGCGGCAACTCGTGACAAACTAAACAAATAGAAACTAAATCAAAAGCAGCCGCCGGCAAACCAGTAGATTCAGCAGCAGCGTGCACCCAAGTCGGAGATTTTTGATTTAAAGATTCAGATTCTCGCTGTTGAGAACGGTATTTAGCAACTGCTAAAAAATAAGGCGACAACTCCACCCCAGTCATCTTCGCTTCCGGGTAAACATCCCCAAGAGCAAACGTACTCATTCCCACACTGCATCCCAGATCAACAATATCCTGCGGTGAAGAAGCAATCTGAGATTTGATGACTTCGTGATAGCTGGCGCGGAGTTTAGCATCCCCTTCTGCACCCGCTTCCGGCCAAATTCCCGCGTGAACGGTACGGGCGGCAACTTCAACTTCTGTAGCAGATTCCCAACTCATATTACCTTTTTCATAAGCGTGGAATGAAGTTAGATAATATTTTGGGTAAACAAGATCGGGATTTTGGACGCTGAGCAATTCTGCATCCCAATTTCGAGCTAAAAGTGCTTGGGATTCTTGTCGCCAATGCACTCCGATTTTTTCGGCTCTTTTTATCATCATTTCCCGCGCTTGGTGCTTGGCTAGATTAGCCAAAGGTTTGATGGAGAGTACGCCATTTACTAAGTGCGAGGCTAATCCTGGAGTTTTGTTAACTGCAACAGTCATATTTTAGTTTTTTCTATTTTGCGCCATTTATTTTACCACGTTGCGGCGCTTTTGAGTTGGTCTATATAATGAAACTTAACTTTGTGATGCCGAGTGAAATGCAAATGTTTTGTGAAAAAGACTTTTTTTTATGAACCGCTCCAGCGCCAGAGAACGCAGAAGAGCGAGAAGAGGGAAAAGACAAGAGTAGGGCTAAACTGGCTCTCGTCGTGTAATAATATTTATTTGCGCCTACCTACTTCGTTCTGGGGAATTTACGCAGAATCTGGAATCGGATTTGCCGAAGATGGAGTATTTGGAAGAACACTATCAAGTATGGCTATTTAGGAGTTTGTCGTGAGCAAATCAATTGTTGAATTTGTTGACAATTTGCCGCCTTCTGGGATTACTGTGATGATGCTCAAATCCCTCGATTTTGTGGTTCCGGGGGAGTGGAATAATCAAACTGGTTTTGATAATACTATTCAAGCGGTGACAGGGGAAACAAAGCGCAAATTAGTTGAGAAAATTCGCGATCGCGCGATCGAGCTTTACGCCAACCCCAACGAGCCATATCAAGGCGTCGTCAGGCTTTACCAGTTAGCAGACAGCGCCGACAGTGCGTTAGGTGCAACGGCTATGGCGAATAAAATCGGCGAAAAAATCGGCTTTCTCTCCTTCATGAGCCGCCTCACTCCCAAAGCTGACACAACTCAAACGATCGACTTGTGCGTCAAAGTGGCGATCGAGCTAATTGCCTTCTGCAAACTTAACAATATTTCCCTTGACAATGTGGGAAGCTTTGGTAATTATTTATCAAATTACAAAGGCGAATCTCTGATGCGGATGGCTGCTTTAGTGTGTGCTGACGGTTTAATTCCCCTTGGCCCGGACTTCCTTCGAGTAGCACAAAATACCATAGGCGGATTGAATCCTTCAACCTTGCAGCAAAACTCAACATTCCAAAATATCAGCAACCTAATTCCCGGCGCAAATAATTCACAAAAGTTCGGATTTGTGACAACTACTTTCGCTTCAGCGCAAGGTTGGATGAACAATTTAGTACAGTCTCGCGGCTTAACTCCCGCCATAGTTTTAGGCCATCTCAAGCAATACGTTGATGTTACCGATGACAGATTGGATTATGTCGCCGCGTTTTTAGACATGACTACCAATTATTACGAACATACCGGAATTCAGACGGTTGCTCGCCAATTGATCGATCGAGCTTATGCTGAAATAGCCTCTGGCAGATACTAGAAAAGTCGTTCCCAGGTGAGGGAACAGAGCGAGGTAGAGCATGGTAACGAGGGAACTTGTTAGGTTCGCGTTTGCCATGCTGTTGAGTCTCTGCGACCGTGAAAAATGGCGGTCACTATCACTCGGCTTGATACAATGCGATAATACACAGCATAGGGAAAGCGACGCACCACCGATCGCCGAACATCGCGATAGACAACTGGATAGGACTCCGGCATCTGGCAAATTCGATCGAGCATTTCGTCAATACAGTCTAAAAACTCGTCACCAAGTCCTAGTTCCTGACTTTCATACCAAGTGTATGCTTCATCAACTTCTTCACGAACTTCTGGACGGAATACTAACGCATAATTCATAGTTTATTTTTGTGCTTTGACTGAAGCTTTAACTTCTTCCCAAGTCAGCACATTATCAGGATTTGCTTCAGAATCATCAATTCGGCGATCGAGTTCCTGCTTTTGAAAGTCTGTCAGGTCTGGGTGAACCTGTTCTGCCGCTATACTGTCTAAGATTGCTTGTACAAGACGAATCCGATCTTGAACGCTGAGGGCGACGATCTGATTTAAAGTGCCTGTGAAATCCATAAATTTAAGTTAAGCGCCAAGGACTTAGTAGATTATTATAACTCAAAACCAACATCGAGGCAGAGCCTCTGGATCTGCGTTCCCAGGCTCTTCCAGGGAACGAGGGAATAAACCTCGCAATGTGAGTTAAAATAAGCAGATTATGTTTAGCAAACCTCTTTTAATCGCATTGTGAAAAACAAATCGCTCCCTTCATCAGTAACAGTCAAGCTCGGCAAATTTGTCTGGACATCAATGTGGCAATTAATGATGTCAAAACTAGCGCCGCCCGATCGCACGGGAGCATACATTCGCCCCAGCAGCAGTTTTCGCAACTTTGTCAGCACAGCACCAGACAACCCTCACCAGCCCGCTGCGGGACGGTATCGCCTCTTCGTGGGTACGGGATGCCCTTGGGCGCACCGCACTCTGGTGACGAGGGCGCTCAAAGGGCTTGAAGATGCGATATCCGTGTCTGTTGTCTATCCCTCTGAAGGGGGAATGTGGGTGCTGGAGTCGGAGACTTTTGGCTGCAACACGATGCCGGAAATTTACCAGTTGGCTTTACCGGGCTATCAGGGGCGGTGTACGGTGCCGGTGCTGTGGGATGACTCGAAAAAGACGATCGTCAATAACGAGAGTTCGGAAATTATTGTGATGCTAAACTCGGAGTTTAACGAGTTTGCTAGCAATCCTCAAATGGATCTTTATCCTCTGGATTTGCGATCGCAAATAGACGAGTGGAATGAGAAGATTTACCAATCGGTGAATAACGGCGTTTATCGCTGCGGTTTCGCGCAATCTCAAGCTGCTTATGACTCGGCTTGCAGTGAATTGTTTGCTGTTTTAGACGAGATCGATCGATCGCTCTTGAGGAGTCGTTATCTTTGTGGCGATCGGGTGACTTTAGCAGACGTGCGGCTTTTTACTACTCTATTCCGTTTTGATGCCGTTTACTACAGCTTGTTCAAATGCAATCTGCGCCGCATTCAAGATTACGAGCATTTGGGAGCTTATCTGCGCGATTTGTACCAGTTACCGGGAGTTGCGGGCACTTGCGATTTGGAGGCTGTGAAGCGCGATTATTACGGCAATTTGTTCCCGCTGAATCCCGGCTGCATTATCCCCGCTGGGCCCGATCCGGCGAGTTTGCTCAAAGCTCACGATCGCGCCGGGCTCAGAAACCGGGTTTCTTAACAAAATCGGGCGTGAAGATGCCAGAATAATCGCATAAACCCGGTTTCTAGGATGGTTGGGCGATCGCGCAGGGACTCAGAAACCTGGTTTAGCTCGTTCCCAGCCTCTGCCTGGTAACGCATTCCCAGAGGCTGGACCTCACCTTAACCTTCTAACAAACCCTCCATTCTCTCCTTTACTCAAACCTCACGATCGACAAAATATTGATGTTATTTTGAAGTGAGATTAAGCAATATTCAAAATCAAATCATGTCTGGCGATCGCCCGAGTCATCTCAAAAGGCGATCGTATTTATATACAAAAATCAAAACAAGGAATTGGCAATGTTAGGAAATGAGGGCGAAGATTTTTAGATGTAGCTTAATTTTTGACTTAATTAAAAACCCGGCTTTTTCAAAAAACCGGGTTTTTTAGATCGTCCCTTACAGACTAGCTTTGTGATTCACTTTGAATTTCCGCTCCTTGGAGGAATTGGTGTGGGTCGCTGTTTACATCGTTGATCGCGTTCTTCTGATGTCAGGCTATCGTAAGTTTTACTGTCCGGGAAATCCTCTATAGAAATGATATTTTTGAACTCACTTGTTGCAAACTTCCGCTTGCCATAAATTATTAGACAAAGAGGTTTCCCATTTTTCTTTGCTGTCCTGAGAAGAGCTTCATATTGCCCAGAGTTTCTTTTTTCACCCAGATTGATTTTTGATAGATCCTGATCGACATTTCTAAGGATAGAAATATCTTTTCCCTCTATTGGATCTGGAGATTTATCGGTCACAACTAAAGTTGTTTCAGGTTCATAATTCTGCAATTTTTTTATGTACACATCCTCCATTTTTGTTCCTATCCATTCCGGCTCTATTGTCTCGGACGGACACCAACGCGAAGAAGGATTTGCACGACAGAAAGATTCAGTGAACTGAGTTATATTGTTGACAGCTTGCAATATATTATACCCAGCTCCCAGTAAAACCCAAATTACTACCACAGTTTTGAGGTTTTTAATTTTTTCAAGTCTTGTTAACCATTGATTGTTTGTAGCCTGATTTGGGTTGTTTTGTGTTGGTGTCGGTGTTGGTGTCGGTGTTGGTGTCGGTGTTGGTGTGGGCGTTGGTGTCGGCGTTCCTGTCATGTACTGTCTCCAAAATTATAATTTTCCTGATTGCTGTAGTTGCATCAACCTGGTTTAAAAAGTATATATAGGCATAAACTAAGCTCATAAATTAAGTTTTGAGCTAATAGTTGAAATTAGCCAAAACCTATTTATAGAGAAGTCTATTGATAGTGACGTTTACAAGTATTAATACAACGATCCGGGCAAATTTGATTTTTAGGGGGGAATTTAGGCAAAATTCGGCGGGACACTACAGATGGGGGATGAATTTAACTCCGATCGCTGAGATTTTGAGATAGATTGATTGAGATCAGAAATAGCGAGTAAAGCTGATGTCACATTCACAGCCCAATCCCCGATCGCATCCACAGCAAAATCCACAATCTTGGGCAACCAAAATGACGCTGTTGTTGGCCAGCAGTCTCACTGTGATGGCAGGTGCGACGGTTTCTCCCGCACTGCCCGCTATGAAACAATATTTTGAAAGCGCGATCGCCGATGTCGATACTCGCACCACTTTAGTTAAACTAATCATCACCCTGCCCGCCCTATTTATTGTGATTGGTTCGCCCATTGCGGGGTTAATTGTCGATCGCTTTGGCCGCAAACCCTTGTTACTGATCGCCACCCTGTTATACGGGTTAGCAGGCAGTTCGGGACTCTTTTTAGATAGCTTGACGGCAATTCTGGCGGGCCGTGCGGTTCTGGGTTTCGCAGTAGCAGGCGTGATGGTGACAGCCACCACCTTAATTGCCGACTACTATAGGGGCCCCGCCCGTGCGGCATTTATGGGATTGCAAGCGGGATTTATGGGTTTGGGCGGCGTGCTGTTTCTGACATTGGGGGGAATACTTGCACAGCAAAACTGGCGCTATCCTTTTGTGATTTACCTATTTGCCTGGTTGATTGTACCGCTTATCCTGGTGTTTATTTTAGAACCAAATCGGACTGATGCTAGTATCCCAGGAGTAGAAGCGCCTACCGCAGAGGCACCGCCGAAGTCCATGCCTGTAGGGGTTCTGGGGATTGTTTACGGGTTGACAACGCTGAGTCAAGTTGCCTTTTATTTGATTCCCGTTCAATTGCCCTTTTTCTTAGAAACTTTGGTGCAGGCTGCCCCCTCACAAAGTGGGATGGCGATCGCAATTTGTACGCTATTCAGTGCGATCGCATCCCTCACCTATGCCAAATTCAAACAGCGCATGGAGTTTGTCACGTTTCTGCCCTTAATTTTTGGGTTGATGGGCATCGGCTATATGTTAATCGGTCAATCCGCCAACTGGGCGCAGGTATTGACTGGGTTGGCTATTTCCGGGATGGGACTGGGAATTTTGATCCCTAACATGACGGTTTGGCTGAGTGCCGCTGTGCCGGAAGCGGTGAGGGGACGTGCGCTGGGAGGTTTGTCTACGGCGATGTTTCTGGGACAATTTTTATCTCCGATCGTGACTGGGCCGTTGACAAAGGCAGTAGGCTTGGGTGCAGTCTATGCGATCGTCGGAGGGTTTTTAGCGATCGCCGCGATCGGATTTGCCGTATTTAAGGCCCAAATCCGTCGCCTGACTCGTAGCGGTGCCATCTAGTGCAGGGGGATCACATTAAAACAGAAGCACAGCATATCTTTACAAATCTTAATTTAGCATGATACCGATATATCGCGATATATCGTATATTAGAGAAAGTTGATTTAGGATTCACATATGTTTAGACGCTTTCGTTTCCACTTTCCGGCGCTTGTATCGGCAGGAGTCAGTGAAGAGGATCTATCGTTTATCAGTCATTGGTTCGAGCATGGCAAGGATCGTGGCACGCCTCATCGCGGACATCACGGCAAGCACTTTGGCGATGAAGTATTTGGTCGCGGGTGGGGAGACGAACACCGGACTCGTCGGGGTGACATCAAGTTCATCCTGCTGGAATTGTTATCCGAACACCCTGCTCATGGTTACGACTTGATCAAAAAAATGGAAACCCACAATAGCGGTTTCCGTCGCCTCAGTCCCGGCTCAGTATATCCAACACTCCAGATGCTGGAGGACGGTGGTTATCTCAGCAGCACACAGGAAGGCGGTAAGAAGATTTACACGATTACTGATGAGGGCAGACAACTCTTGGCTGAGCGTGCCCAACAGCAAACTTCAGGCTCTCCTTGGGATGCCTTCAAAACCGTAATGATGGGTAAGCCCCAAGAGTTTATTGAGTTGCGGAATGTGACAACAGAATTAGCTGCTGCTGTGATGCAAGTTGCTCGCAGTGGCAATGTTGAGCGAATCAATCGGGTGCGCGAGCTTTTAGAACAAGTTAAACGGGAAATTTACGGGATTCTTGCTGAGAAATAAGTGATATCAATTCCGGCGGTTGCACCGGAATAACTGTTGACTGTCAGTCGAAAAACAGAATGATGGTTGACTCTTCACTGCCCTTCTCGATTCTACCAAGACGATGAAGCGCGGAATTGATATAACTGGTAAAATCAACCGGATTCGATGATGAAATTGCTCTGTGAGTGCGATCGGATATAACCATCGACAACACGGCAAGGTCGGACACGGCAATGCCGTTCCCTACCCCAGAATAATCATGAACACTCCATCATAAATGTAACCATCGCCCGCCGATTAATTGTAGGGAAACGGCACTGCCGTGTCCTGACTGTGGGTAATATCTGGTCAGTTTCGCCGGGAAACTGACCACTTATTAATCAACGTTATTTATCGTCTCGCTAAATGTCCTGACTGTTATTTCCCGACCTAAATCCTGAGCTAGTAAATCGATACCGTCAATAACTTTATTTGGCTGTGCAATACTCAAAACATCATAGCATTTTTCCCGATAATCGGGACGATATTGGAAATACTGAATCGCTCGATCGAGCGGTTCCATAACTTGATAAGCTGCTTCAGCTTTGTAGATCGCCTCTTGGGGAATCGGAGTCGCTAACCTTTGCATAGCCAAGTCGATTAAATCTCTAGAATTTACCCGATCGCTCAACTGTCGATCGGCATTTGCCAACAACTTTTCTGCTATACTATCAATTTGATTCAAGCAAGGAACAGGCGACCAATTTGGATAATTGGGTTCGCCAAACTCAATTCGCCCTTCACAAACCATCTCAAATTTAATCGTAGTGCCGCCCACAATAACTGGAAATCTTATCCCATACTGGTTGCCTTGAATATCGTTCGGGAGAACAATGCGTGAAGCGAAGCTATCCCCAAGGGAATCGCGACTAGCAAAAATCGCATCATAGCCCCCTTCAGCAACTTTTCGGCGCAGGAGATGGTAGCCATCATCCATCGGACACATAAAGTCAATATCCTGGCTCAACCGATATTCTCCGTGTTCCATACTTACCAGAGTTCCGCCGCCAAAATAAGCCCGACATTCCTGTAGAAATTCGACCTTCAAGTGGCTGAGTACAGTTAATATCTTTTGATGAATTTCGCGTTTAAACATTGCTTGAGAACTTACCCAATTTTCTGGATTTTTGGGTTGACAAATACTTCCATGTTGTGCTACCAACCAAGAGTGATAGTATTGGCTGATTTGTTGAATAAAAGCCAGTTCCTCATAGCTAGGTTTTCCCAATACTCCCCAATAATTCCAGCCAGATTCGTAGCGGGATAGCATTTCCTTGAGAGTCAATTTTTTGACATCAGCAATTTGCCAGCAGATAGCTTGAAGAAATGGAAGTTGGGCAGGAACTTTAAATGCGGTTGCTATTTCTTGATTGTTCATCTGCTTTCAGCAAAAGCGAGACAGAGCCTCTGGATCTGCGTTACCAGGCAGAGCCTGGCAACGAGGAATTTTGTTTTATTCCCTCTCAGCTCGGACTTTGTTTGTTTATCCCCGAATGCTATTCGGCGGCTTCTATTCCGTAGGTTCCTAACTTCCAGATAAAATCTCTTCCAGTGCTAATTTCAGCGTCGGATATTGATATTGAAAACCGCTAGCTAAAGTTTGTTTAGGCAACACTTTCTGCCCTTCCAAAACAACTTTTGCCCCGTCTCCCAACAGCAATTCTAAAGCAAAACTTGGCACCGGCAACCAAGAAGGTCGCTTTAAAACTTCCCCTAAAGTTTGACACAATTCATTCATCCGCACCGGATTCGGTGCTGTCGCATTCAAAACGCCTTGAACTTGCGAATTTTGCAAAGCATACAGAATTAAATCAACCACATCCTCACGATGAACCCAGGAAAACCACTGTTTCCCAGTACCCAGCGGCCCGCCTGCAAATAGTTTAAAAGCTGGCAGCATTTTTGCTAGCGCGCCTCCCATTCCCAAAACTATCCCCAACCGCAAAATTGCTAGCCGCGTTCCCGCATTTTTTGCAGGTTGGGCGGCTGCTTCCCAGTCTTTGCAAACTGCTGCTAAAAAATCGTTTCCCGCAGGGCTAGTTTCGTCAAACTCAGCGGTTTCGCTGGTTCCGTAATAGCCGATCGCCGATGCGCTAACCAACACAGATGGTTTAGGATTAGCATTGACGATCGCCTCGACCAATTTTGCCGTCGTCAGTTTGCGACTGTCCAGAATTGCTTGCTGGCGCGCCTCCGTCCACCTTTCCTCCGCAATCGGAACCCCAGCTAAATTGACAACAGCGTCGCAGCCCGCGATCGACTTTTGCCAATCACCAGACTCGGCAGGAGTGTAGGCGACAACTTGCAAATTCGGATAAGCTGAAGCCGGAAAAACTCGCCCAGCCTTCGCCGCATCCCTGCTCAAAACCACCACTTGATGTCCCGCAGCTTGCAGCTTTTCCACCAGTCGGCTACCTACAAATCCCGTTGCTCCCGCGATCGCTACTTTCATTTTTTACCCGCAATGCACATCAACAGTAGTTTAGACGATCGTCCAAACTTGTTTTGAATTATACAAAAATAAAGAGCAGCCTCGATCGCCTCCCCACAAGCTTTCTGTATTTTGATTAAACTGATATGGGACACGAGGAACACAAACCATGCCTGCAAAAAAATCAAAGCTTCTAATTGCTGCCTCCATCGCCGCAGCAGGTAGCGCTGGGGTCTACTTTTACTTCCAGGGTTTGGGCCAACAAGTATCCAACCCTCAAGACAGCGCCAAAGTTGTGCCCGACGAAGCAATGATGGCCGCGTTTATCTCCCCCAATCCCCAAGCGCTGTCAAAGTTGCAGCGATTTGGCACCCCTGGGGCTCAAAAGTTGGTCGGTCAGGGTTTGAAGGCCTTTCAAGAACAAAGCTTGGCAGGTACTCAAATCGACTTTGACAGGGACTTAAAGCCTTGGCTGGGGGGAGTGATGGTCGCTTTGCTGCCCCCTGATGCTGCGGCGAATACAGAGCCTCCAAAACTGCTGGTAATAGTCAGTGTGAAAAATAAAATTAGCGCTTGGAATTTTGCGAATAAATTAAAATCTCAGCCCGGTGCAACTACTCAAGAAACCGAGTATAAGGGAGTTAAAATTTATGAGGTTGCAGAGCCAACTGGCAAGCGCTACAGTGTGGCTTTGCTGAACGACCAATTAGTGATGGCTCCTTTGAAAAAGCCTGTGGAATTGGCGATCGATACTTTTAAAGGAGAACCCTCCCTCGCCACCCAGCAGAGCACAACTAAGTTTTTTGCAGAGAGTGCTGGTGTCAAGAATCCGATCGCAACTGTTTATATTGCTGACTATCCGGCGGCAATTGAGCAATTGAAAGCTAATTTGCCCGCAGATATCCAGTTGCCTTGGACAGTGTTTTCGCAGTTCAAACAAGTCAAGTCTTTGGTTGCGGGAATTGGGGCGGATAGTGAGGGATTGAGGGTAAAAACTATTGCTCAGTTAGACCCTAAACTCGTGCAGCAAAATCCACAATTTGCATCGAAATTGTTGCCAAGATTTCCGGATGAAACTATTGCTTTAATTGGTGGCAAAGGCATCGATAAAATTTGGTCGCAAGCAACCGCTGAGGCAAAAGATAGCCCGGAAGTTGACAGGGGAGTTCAGCAGGTGAGGGATAGTTTTAAGCGGTTGGATTTGGATGCGGATCGGGATGTTTTTGGTTGGATGAATGGGGAATTTGCGATCGGGGCGATCGGTTCCAATCAAGGGATTTTGTCTCAGTTGGGGATGGGGGCGGCGATGATTTTTGAAACCAGCGATCGCCCTGCCGCCGAAGCAACTCTGAAAAAACTCGATGCGATCGCCAAAAGCAATCCTACAGTCAGTGTCGCCCCCAGACAAGTTCAAGGCAAAGAAGTTACGGAGTGGCAAATACCCCAGCAAGGCACTTTATTCGGACACGGTTGGCTGAATGAAAATTCTGTGTTTGTAGCTTTCGGCGGGCCTTTAGTTGATGTGATTACTGCGACGCCACCGCAACCGCTAAGCAGCAGTCCGAGTTTTCAGGCGATCGCCACTTCTTTACCGCAAGCCAACCAAGGTTACTTTTATATAGATATGGAAAAAACCATGTCTTGGGCTAACCAATATTTGCTCGCAGTACAGCCAAATTTAGTTTCGCCGCCCGCCGCTGAATTGCTGAATTCTCTCCGAGGAGTTAGCGTAGCCACAGCTTCGACAGCACCCTCAACAGCGCAGTTGGAGATGCTTTTTGCGTTCAAATCTAATTAACTAATTGAGAATCTATTAGTTTGGGCAGGCGGACGAGATATTGTATAGAAGCGGTTTCAACAGCCGAATGAAACCGCCTCATCTTCCTCTCTTGAATTTAGCTACAATATTCTTGAAATTGGCGATCGACAAAATCAGAAACCACACCGCAACCCCGCACCGAGATGTCAAGACTTATTTGATTTAATTTATCCTGGTAATTTTGGGCATTAATGGCGATCGTATTTTAACGATCGTTTCTTACTTGAAATCCAAATCGGTCACGCCATCCCACCCTAAAATTTCTCAACAGACAGAGCAATGGTTGGAGACTACTGATAAAAAGGACTCAATAGACTGTTGGCGAAATCACTTTTTGTTGATCTTGTACGCTCTCGGCAACACTGTCTTGTCGCTTTAGCACTAGCAGCGTGATGTCATCAAAGACATTTTGCTTGCCGATATGTCGCCGCACCTCGGCAATTACTGCCTCTTTGATCTCTTGAGCAGATTTGTGCCAGTTATGGCTAATCACTTCACACATTCTTTGTGCGTTGTACATAACTTTATCCAGATCTTTAGCTTTAGGAATGCCATCGGTATAGAACCCATTTGAGATCTTTTTACGCGGTGGCTAGTCTTTTAAGCATCAGTCTGATAAAGCAAAGCTTGAGTTTGGCATTTGAACGAGCGAGTGTGCGATCAAAGTTTTTGACGCCAGCTTTTGCATCTTTCCACCCAAGCGTTTGAACGTTCTCTTCCCCCATATAGCCGCTGAGGGCACAAACCCAGATTGCCCTTTAGCGTGCTTTTCGACTTTTGATGGCTTAGCCCAGAGTTCAAATTGAATCTTAGCCATAATCGAGCGGATAAATCTCCTCCAAGGCAAGAGTTGCGTTTCTCAGGGTGGTACTTGTTGTCTAACAAGATGGTAGTTTTGGGAAGTTCGGCAGGTTTAGATTTGAAGTAATCGATGTTTTGTCCAAGCATTTCAATCAGCTTGCAGATCATCAGATAAGCTAGCTTTGGAGAGGGTGAGTAAAGAAGGGAAAGCCAAGTATATCGACAGCTATAGCAATCCTAAATCATTATCCTGATTGCGGTACAATTACATGCAATACTAGATGATGACAAAAAAAATGAATAACTTACAACTTCCACAAAAAGATATGGACAAAGAAATAGCTTCTTTACAATCTTTCATTAAAAGCGATATCGATGCTGTGAGAACTAAAACGAGCAATAGCTGTAAGGAAGGATGGCGCTCTCAGGTAATATCTACCATGAGAGCGGCAAAATATGGCGTGTAAGTAATTTTTTTATTGGTTATTGGAAAAAACAATTTAAAATCAAAGGTCTCGCAGGAATAAAACTAGGACATAAAGGGTAAAAAGGGTATTTAACAGCTCGACAAAATACTGAAGTAATAGAGTGGCTAAAGAATAAAGAATATTGGAATTTAGATGAGTTGGTTACTTATTTAGAACAAAAATTTGGTGTAATATATAGCGATCGCAAATGGTTTGTAAATCATAAATCATGTATAATGAGGTATGTGAATCTAAGTAGCAGTTGAAATGACCCCAAATAAGTCGTCAGAAAAATTCGGAGAGGATGAAGTTGAAGCCTTATTAGAACTCGAAAATTTTATTGCCAGTAATCCCGACCCCAGAGAGTTAAAAAGAGCCTTCGCCGTCCGGATGCTAATTGAAGGTATCTGCCGCGAAACTATTCAAAAGATATTGGGAGTATCCTCTCCATTTATTAGCAAGTGGAAAATCAATTATGCGTTGCATGGAATTGAAGGATTGCTCTTAAATCATCAAGGCTCGCAGGGACAACTTAAGCCAGAAGAACAGTCGGAAATTATCCATTGGTCACAAGTTAAGAAGAGCGCTCGCTCGTCAAGAAGGACTTTCTCTACAAGATCAAACGTGTGAAACTGTTACTGGATCAGTTATAAAGCCCCGGTGAGTCCCCATGAACCGAACCCGAAAAACTAATAGAGACCATGCTAAGAAGAGCCAACGACCGATGGTCGAAGACGAAGTGGTCGCTGCCC
>NZ_JAUBRK010000038.1:0-79153 GCF_036701825.1 Microcoleus sp. MOSTC5
GTTAGGAGTTGGGATTCAATCAACTCTCAGCAAAACTTTTCATTATATCATAAAATTATTTTGCAAGAGGTCTAATATTTTGATTCGTATTCTTCGATCAACAGCCCCCAGAGACTCAGTAAAGTTTCTTCTTCTAGAGTTAATTCTTCCTGGGACATTAGGGATTCGACTTCTGCGAGGGCGAACTCATAATTTTCTTGATTCAGGATGGGCTTAGGCTGCGATTTCGCCAGTAGTTGACCGTAAGCTGTTCTTTCAATTGCGATATTCATGGTTCGTTCGATTGTTGAATTAGATCGGGACTTACCCATCAAAACCAAAGAAACCGGGTTTTCCACCATTTTTAATGCCTCAAAGGCAGTATTTAGGTGAAAAAACCCGGTTTCTGCGTTCAGGACTAGATTGCCGGGATCTGTCCCATCCCCCGCTATTTCCTTGTTCCATCCAAAATCTAAAATCCAAAATCTAAAATCCAAAATCGATCGCGCACCCTTTGACATTTCAAAAAATTTGGTTTACACTTAGCCGGTTGCGATCGCCAATGGTAAGATCGGCTCAAGCTAAATATTTTTTTAAAGCGCACAGGCGCAAAGTAATTTCATGGTATACTCTGGAACTGTTTGCTGGCTTCGCTCCACTGCCCGGATTACGATCGGGGCGATCGCAGCTTTTACCCTGTTGCAACCGCTCCAAGTCCAAGCACAACAACCTTCTGCGCCAGAGAACCAACCGCAAGTCGAACCCGCCGACGACCCCACAGACCCCAACAATCTCCGCCCTCTAACACAAGACAGCAGCCTGCTGAGTGTCCAGGGAGGTCAGCGTTTGATGACAGAAGCCAGCAGTGCTATTTCCGATCAGAATTACGCACTCGCTACTCAAAAACTCCAAGAATCCCGCCAAATTTTCAATCAACTATCCAACTTCTACCAACAACTGGGGAGCAGTTTTGCCGGAATTGACATCCGCTTGGCCGAAAGCCACCGCACCAAAGCTGTAGAAACAGCCCAAATGCGCGACGAAGCTACCTACCGCCTGGCGTTGGTACACCGGGCGCAAAATAAGCCCGAACTGGCTGTGCCCCTGCTGATTCAGATTATTCGATCGCAGCAGCCAACTCGCGACTTGGGCAAGAAAGCTTACCAGCAGTTACTGGAATTGGGTTTTGTGGATTCGCCCTTTCCCCGACCCGCCAGCAGTCAACCGAGTTCATCGACCAAATAGTTCCCCTAAAATCTAAATTACAGCCGTTTATCAGAGAAACCTATGGTTACACCGTCTCAAGTAGCAGAAATGATTAAGGCAGGGTTGCCCGACGCTAAAATACAAGTTGACGATTTGACCGGCGGCGGCGACCACTATCAGGCCAGAGTAGTCTCTGCAGCCTTTGAAGGAA
Source organism: Microcoleus sp. MOSTC5 (assembly GCF_036701825.1). NCBI lineage: Bacteria > Bacillati > Cyanobacteriota > Cyanophyceae > Oscillatoriales > Microcoleaceae > Microcoleus > Microcoleus sp. MOSTC5. Next base: position 1,397 of record NZ_JAUBRK010000038.1, read on the forward strand.
AAAGCCGAGTACAGCAGCACCAACTGGTTTACGGCGCTCTCAAACAGGCTATGGCTAGTGAAGCCATCCACGCTTTGGGCTTGGAAACCTTAACTCCCGCTGAATGGGAAGCGAAAAGTCAAGTTGCTTAATTGTTGAGTCGCAATTGGGTATCGCAAGTTGGTGCTGGTGTCAAGAGTTGCTTGAGAGACAACTGCTGCACTTACGCACGAAAACCAAAGAAACCGGGTTTTTTAACCGGAATCTATGGCTGTAACGAAAGATTTTCGTAAAAAACCCGGTTTCTGCGTCAGTCAACGTTTAAAAATTTTCAAACAATATTAGGAGCTACCATGACTACAGCAGCACATGAAAGAATTGACGAGTTGGTTAAGCAAAACAAAATCATGGTGTTTATGAAGGGCAATAAGTTAATGCCCCAGTGCGGTTTCTCTAATACTGTGGTGCAAATTCTCAATACTTTGGGAGTGCCTTACGAAACTGTTGATGTTTTGGCAGACCAGGAAATTCGTCAAGGCGTTAAAGAGTATTCCCAATGGCCGACAATTCCCCAGGTCTATATCAACGGGGAGTTTATTGGTGGCTCGGATATTATGATCGAGATGTATCAAAAGGGCGAATTGCAAGAAGTTGTAGAAGTTGCTTTGGCTTCTTAAATACAAGGAAGGGAAAGGAGAAAGAAAGTTGTGAGTTTTGAGTTGTGAATTTTGAGTTTTAATTTTGGGGTGAAAGACTTAAAAAAATCTTAGTTCGGAACTCAAAACTTTCCCAAATTTCTAACTTTAACAACAGTAGGGCGGACACGGCCCGCCCTACTAAACATCAATTTTGAAACTACAGCTTGCAACTTCCTGACTGAACTTTTATACCAAAACTGGATTTTCTGAGCCCTTCAATCATTCTGGTAATAGCTGTGGGTATCAAAAAAGCTATTACCAATTACCCAATAATCAGCGGGTTTATTAAACCGAATTTGGTATTAATAGTAGTCTGATTCAGTTTGTGTCTGTGGCATTGCAAAATTGGATGGGTCGTGAATGTAACGCGCTGCTTCTTCCTCTAGTCTGTGAATCAGATAGGGTTCCAGACCGTTGGAATGCCGCAGGGCTGCTAAATAGCCATCTAAGTAAAGCCGCAGGTCATCAAAGCGATAACCTCTATTCCACATTTCGACGAGGGCGTCGGTGAGTTTTTGGTAGTGCCTGATTGTTTGGGTGTCTTGTAGCATGGTGTGAGGTTGAAATCCTTTGTGGTTTGTATAATGACGGCGGGATTTAGGAACGGCCTCGATTGATGCTGATTGGCTCAGCTTGAGGCTATTTCTAAATAAAAGTTTTTACCCTGCTCAACAGGCTACCCTCCATAAAAAATTTCACTCGCTGCAATGCAGTGGCTCGACTTTTTTGCGCGCACCTAGATAATCCGCCGTGCGTTTAATTGAGTCGGGATGTTGCTGAATTTTGCGGTCAAAGTGGGTGAGTCTTCCGGCTACCGAGCGAACGGTTGGAGGAATTTTAGTTTCAGTTGCGCGATTTGTCAACCTCCTATGGGTGGCGGCTGGGCCGGGGGGTTCGGTTGTAGCAGGCGGTTGGGGCATAAGATCGATCGGCTTTACACTGTCTTATTTTCATTGTAAGCTCATCGCCAGAATGATTTAACCTTTCTGCGGACTGACGAGTCCAAATTGACCAAATTTTTAAAATTCATCCCCTCGGTTTGTTCTCCGCTTTAAAGGCAGCTCATGCTTGAGTAGCGCTGGTTACAAAACCTTGACAAAAGCTCTGTTAACCTGGTAGCCATTAGTGATAAGGGAAGCTCGCCTCTGTGGAATCTGCAAGTATTTCAATTGTTGAAGGGAATCCGCACCTGCGATCGCTCTTGGGCTGGCATCTACAGCAAGTCGGTCACTGGGTGCACCAGTCAGCGGATATCAGTCACGCTAGGGAAATATTTTTCAGCCGCCAGCCAACCCTAGTCATTCTGGATGCCCAATTGCCTGATGGGGACGGTTTGGAATTTTGCCGCTGGCTGCAACAGCAGCAGCAGTCGCTGATTTTGATGCTGTCGGCGCGGAATTCGGAATCGGATATTGTTGAAGGTTTGAAGTCGGGCGCAGACGATTACCTGACTAAACCCTTTGGGATGCAAGAGTTTATGGCCAGGGTGGAGGCTCTGATGCGCCGCAACCGCACGATGATACCGCCGGCGACCCTGGAGTGCGGGCTGCTGAAAATTGATTTGGTGCAGCGCCGAGTGAGGTTGTACGAGGAACATATTGAGCTGACTCCCCAGGAATTTAGCCTGCTTTACGTGCTGGCTCAAGCTGGAGGAGTGCCGCTGTCGCGCTCTGATTTGCTGCGGCGGGCGTGGCCCGATGCTATTGATAACCCCCGGACGATCGACACTCACGTACTCTCTCTGCGTAAAAAAATAGAAATCGACCCGCGACAGCCGAGCCTGATTCAAACTGTACGGAATGTCGGCTACCGACTGAATCTGGAGTTGTTGAATGGGAGTCAACGGCATTTACCGCTGGTACCCGGAGCTGTGAGTTCTTAAACTATTATCGGGCTATAAGTCGGATTTTATGTTGGGAATTTATTGGCGATCGCATCGGTTTTCGCCGCCATAATAAAATCATTGCGGTGCAGTCCAGAAATCGCGTGAGTCCACCAAGTAACGGTAACTTTTCCCCACTCGGTTAAAAGTGCGGGGTGATGTCCTTCAGTTTCTGCTGCTTCGCCGACGCTGTTTGTAAAGGCGATCGCACTTTTGAAATCCGGGAATTTGTATGTGCGTTCTATTTGGGGAATGCCATTTTTTTCGATGAAATTCCACTCGGGAATGTGAGGTTTGAGTTGGACAATTTCGTAAGCTGTGACGCGGGGAGAGTTTGGGCGGCAGGCGGCACAGCGTTCTTTTGCTAAAGGTTCCATAAATGGCTTGTTAGCGAGAAGATGCTAAAAGACATTATAGACATTTCTAATCTGAATGACTTAGAACAGAGCTACAGTCCGTTAAGAGTTAAGTAGACATTGTGATGAAAATCGTTCATACAAAAGATGAGCAATCCTTGTATTTGAACTATTTGTTAGCAGAAGCATTCGCAGTTTTAAAGTTTCTAGTCGCAGCAAGTAGCTGGATGGAACGAAACCAGCAAAGGAGGCAGAGGCGATCGCTGGAATGACCAGAAATGATAATATTTTTTTTCACTTGAGATAATACTCAAATGCGATTTTGAGGATAGACTTAACTACAGCGATACTTTTTTGTCAAGTGAATAAGACTTACCCACAGGTAGCCAGACTGGTTAAATTATGAAAAATCCTCAAAGTTTAGAAGATTTACAAGATGTTATAGAATCTCAAAATTTGGCGTTTCACTTGGGCAATTACAGGAAAGCATATTGGTTAATCAAGTATAATTTGAATTACTATCTCAAAAGATGGGGATACTGGACTTTACTCCAAGAGTTGTACGAAAAAATATTACTTCATGTTGACGAGCGCGAGCGTTCCTATTGTTTAAAAAATATAGGTGAAATTCATCTAAATTTGGGGAATTGGGATTTAGCACAACAATATTTTAAAGATGCGTTATCAATTGCGCAAAAAGAAGATAATAAGAGCGACATGGCTACTTCATTAGGGATGTTGGGAGGTATCGAGCGACGTCGCGGCAATTGGGATGAAGCTGAGAGACTCTACCGGCAATGTTTGGAAATGATGACAGAAGTGGGCGATCGCTCAGGCATGACATATTCTTGGGGAGCGTTGGGGGATATCGAGCGATGTCATGGCCAGTGGGATGAAGCAGAGAGACTCTATCGACAATGTTTGGAAATGATGACAGAATTGGGCGATCGATCGGGCATGGCATTTTCTTGGGCATCGTTGGGAAGTATCGAGCGAAGTCGTGGCAAATGGGATGAAGCTGAGAAACTCTATCGGCAATCTTTGGCATTGAGAACAGAATTGGGCGATCGCTCGGGCATGGCATCTTCTTGGGCATCGTTAGGATATATAGAAAAATGTCGTGGCAAATGGGATGAAGCTGAGAAACTCTACCGGCAATCTTTGGCATTGAGAACAGAATTGGGCGATCGCTCGGGCATGGCATCTTCTTGGGGAAATTTGGGAGATATCGAGAAAAAGCGGGGCAATTGGGATGAAGCAGAGAAACTTTTTCGGCAATGTTTGGAAATGACGACAGAATTGGGCGAGCGCGAAGGGATAGCAAAGTCGATCGGTTGTCTGGGAGACAATGAACTCGGTAGAGGCAATCTAGATACAGCAGAACAACTGTTAACAGAAGCTTTAGGAAAAATGCAAAAACTGGGGATGAGTTGGCATATTGCCGAAATTAACTACGATTTAGCGCGACTTGAGCGAAAGCGCGGCAACACAGAAGTTGCTCAACAACATTACGATACAGCATATATAATTTTTCAACAATTGCGAGCGGCGAAGGATTTGGAGAAAATCGAGAGAGAATGGCACAGCACCGATTAGAACAGGGATATCGGATTGAAGGAGGCGATCTTTGCTAACAACAAACACGTCAAAAATTCAGTCCGGCAGGAGTTGAAACCCCTGGCGGACTTCGGGAGAAAGAAACAGCCCTGGGGGGTGAGGGGGAATCTGGTGCTTAGGCAATATCAACCGATAACTTTCTTAATCAAATCCAACTTACCTAGATAGGGAGCGTAGCGCCATTTTAAGTCAAGTAAAAATGACTTTTGCAGCACGCTTTTTTGATGCGAAAAGGTGTCAAAACTTGCTTTGCCGTGATAGGTGCCGATGCCGCTGTCGCCAACTCCGCCAAAAGGTAAACTTGTTACTCCGATTTGCATAACCGTGTCGTTTAGACAAACTCCCCCCGAAGAAGTTTCCCGCAAAACTCGCTTTTGTTTCTCTTTATCCTTCGAGAACAAATACAAAGCTAGGGGTTTGGGACGGGCGTTGATTTGGGCGATCGCCTCCCCGAAATCATCATACTCCAAAACTGGCAAAATCGGCCCGAAAATCTCATCCTTCATCACAGGCGCATCCCAGGAAACCTTGTCGATAACCGTCGGTGCAATATATTTATCTTCGGGGTTTGTTTGACCGCCGACGACAACTTCTCCGTCTTTGATAAACTCTGCCAAACGTCCTAAATGATGCTGATTAATAATTCGGGAATAGTCGGGACTTTTCTGCGGGTCGTCGCCGTAAAATCCGTGAATAGCTGTTTTAATTGCCTGCATCAAATCGGGTTTAACTTTTTTATCAACTAACAGGTAATCTGGGGCGATACAAGTTTGACCGGCATTGATGAATTTGCCCCACGCAATGCGTTTAGCAGTGTATTCAACTTGAATATCTGAGTCTACAATGCAAGGAGTTTTGCCGCCCAATTCTAATGTCACAGGTGTCAGGTGTTTGGCGGCGGCTTCCATGACTATTCTACCGATTTTTGTGCCGCCTGTAAAGAAGATGTGGTCGAATTTTTCGGCTAATAATTGTTGGCTGATTTCGACTCCTCCTTCGACGGCGGCTACGTAGGCGGGATCGAAGGTTTTGGCAATCATGTCGGCGACAACTGCCGACGTGTGCGAGGCGATTTCTGAAGGTTTGAGGATGGCGCAGTTGCCTGCGGCGATCGCCCCGACCAAGGGTGATATCATTAGCTGAAATGGGTAATTCCAAGGCCCGATGATTAAAACAACGCCCAAAGGTTCTGGGTAAATGCGGGCTGATGCTGGGAATTGGTCGATCGAAGTAGGCACTTTTTTCGGCTTTGCCCACGATTTAACATTTTTGATGGCATAATTAACTTCTGCGATCGTAGCAATTTCAAAATAAGCCTCGTACTCCGGCCTGTTCAAATCCGCCTTGACAGCATCCACAATCCGTGATTGATTGGAAACGATCGCACTTTTGAGATTCTTGAGTTGTTCGATCCGGAAATCCACATCTTTAGTTTTCCCAGTCGCAAAAAATTGCCGCTGCTGCTGGATAATATCGCTGACTCTGATTACCATATTTAGTCCTCCATGTCTATCAATAAATGTTACAACAAGAAAACGGAACTTGGGTAAAGTGCGATCGGTGTTATATCCCCAACTTCTTCAGTAAGTCGTGGATCTTGGCTTTACAAATCCTTGAGAAATGCTATAAATTAGAAGCTAATAATTGTGGAACTGACAACGGAGTTCGCTTATGAAAATATCTAAGAACGATTTTTTTTTCTATTCCTGCTGGCTGCTTTGTTTGTTTGCAGTAGCAGGATGTACCTCTAAGCCCCAAAAGCAAGTTGTCATCTGCTCGAAAGACTTTACCGAACAAGCCATTCTCGCAGAAATTTTAGCACAGCACATCGAAGCTAAAACAGATATCAAAGTAGAACAAGAACAGAATCTCGGAGGTTCGCTTTGCCATCAATCCCTAACCGCAGGTAAAATCGACTTGTACGTCGAATACACGGGTACTGCTTACGCCAACATACTGAAACAAAAACCGATTTCTGACCCCAAAAAAGTCCTTGATTACCTCAAACAAGAATATCCCAAACAGTTTAAAGCAGAATGGACGGAACCGCTGGGATTTAATAACAGTTTTGCGATTATTTTGCGGGGAGATCAGGCTAAAACACTCAATTTGCAAACTCTCTCGCAACTAGGCAAAGCTGCACCAAAATTGCGCGCTGGTTTCGGCCCAGAATTCAAAGATAGAGAAGATGGATTTCCCGGATTAGCTAAAACTTACGGGATTAAATTTGCGGAAGAACCGAAGGAATTGTTATTAGGATTGCTTTATCAAGCGCTGCAACAAAAAGAAGTAGATGTGATTGCTGGTAATACGACGGACGGTTTGATTCAAAGTTTGGGTTTAGTAGTGCTGAAAGATGATAAAAACTATTTCCCGCCCTACGAAGCAGTTCCGGTTGTGCGATCGCAAATTTTGGAAAAATACCCAGAATTGCGTCAAGTTCTCGCAGAATTGGGCGGCAAAATCTCCGAGGAAGATATGCGTAAACTCAACTATCAAGTTGACGGGGAACAGCAAGAAGCGGGACAAGTGGCGCGGGAGTTTTTGCAGCAAAAGTTTGGCGACTCAAAGCCAGTAACTCCGGCGAAATAAAGGGTTTCATTGTTCTGGCTGTTTGCTGAACGGTATTGTAGTTAGCTATATTATTAGTTAGACTCATATAAATAAATGAAGGTATAAAGCTATGAGAACTGTCAAAACTGCTATCTCATTGCCAGCATCTTTATTTGAACAAGCCGAAACATTAGCTGGCGAAATGCAAATTTCGCAGAGTTTTTCGATCGAAATAGCGCTTGAAGAATTTATCCGCCGCCGCGAAAATCAACAACTGTTAGAAAAAATTAATGCTGCTTGCGAAACACCTCTCTCTGAAGAAGAACAAGTTTTGCTTCGCAAGATGAGTCGTTCTCATCGCAGGCTGGTGGAAGGCGAATGGTAATCAATATTTTCCAAGTTGCAAAACAGCAGCTTTTATTGCTTCTATCTGCGACTCTGCAACTTCAACCGTAATTGCTTCGACATTGAAACTCTCTAAGCTATAGCCATCTTCTTCACCTTCAGGCATCTGGTAGTGTTCTACAACAGTTGCTGTAGCACCTTTTTTTAGACCGTACTTAGGGATGTCTTCTCGCAATGCTACCTGTGAAAACAGTTTAAATTTCATGGGGGCTTAACCTCTTGTCAGCGAGTGGTAATATCAAATCCGGCGGCATCGGAATTAATATTATCCACAGTCAGGAAACGGCAGTGCCGCTTCCCTACAATTAATCGGGCGATAGTTACATCGGGTGCGAGCACTCCGGGCGTTCCGCCCCGCAAGCTACGATTATTTTAGGGTAGGGAAACGGCATTGCCGTATCCTCCCTTACTTAAGTCCCTTCACTCAGCCTGCGCAAATTCAAAATATCGCTCATCTTTTTAATTTGCATACAAGTCCGCTCGAACTGTTCCTTATCCTCAATATCCATGCACAAGTCAATTAATGCGGGCAAACCGGGATAGGTTTTTACTTGAGCGCTGCGAACGTTTACTTTGTTGTCCTTCAAATGCGACAATACATCGTTTAGAACTCCGACTCGATCGAGCGCCTCAATTTGAATGTTAACTGCATAAGTATTCGGACGGCTACCATTGCGATCGCTAGAATTCCAACTCACAGGAACTAACCGATCGCCCGGTACGCTCTCAACATTTGAACACCCTTGCCGGTGAATCGAAATTCCGCGAGTGCGAGTCACAACTCCAATAATTGCTTCCCCAGGAATCGGACAACAACAGCCGGATAAATGGTACAGCAATCCCTCTACACCTGCGATCGGCGATTTGCTCGGAGACGAACTCGGTACTGGTTTCGGTGTCGTCGATGCAGGTATTAGCTGGGGCAATTCCTGTCCTCCTCCGGGAGCAGCTTCAATTTTTTGCTGCACTTTTACTAAATCTCGCAGTCGATTTACCACGAGATTTAGGGTAACTTCGCCGTAGCCCAAACCCGCGATTAAATCTTCGACACTGTGGTAGTTGCACCGCTGAGCCACAGACTGCATGGGTTCAGATTTCAGCAAAGATTCCAAGCCGTTTTTACCTAATTCTTTTTCCAGCAATTCGCGCCCGCGAGCGAGGTTTTCATCTCGGTGCGATCGCTTCAACCACTGACGAATTCGGTTTTTTGCTCCGTTTGTCTTGACAAAATTCAGCCAGTCGGAACTAGGATGACCATTTTTTTGGGTCAAGATTTCTACAATATCGCCGTTCTTTAAAACCTTGTCTAGTGTTACCATTCGCCCGTTGACTCTGGCACCGGTGCAGCGATTGCCAATTTCTGTGTGAATGCGGTAAGCAAAATCTACGGGAGTTGACCCGCTATTGAGAGCAATCACGTCTCCGTTAGGAGTAAAAACGTAAATATCTTCGTCGAATAAGTTGTCCTTAATGCTTTGTAAATATTCCTGATCGTCTTTGAGGTCGCTTTGCCATTCTAGGAGTTGCCGCAGCCAAGTAAATTTTTCGTCGTCGCCGGTGACTGTTGTGTTAGAACCGCCAGTTTCTTTGTATTTCCAGTGCGCGGCAATGCCGTATTCTGCAATGTGGTGCATTGCTACGGTGCGAATTTGTACTTCGATGGGGCGGCCGCTGGTTCCGATTACTCCGGTGTGCAAAGATTGATAGCGATTCGCTTTTGGTAAACCGATATAATCTTTAAAGCGGCCGGGAATCGGGCGGAAAGAATCGTGGACGATCGCCAAAGCACGATAACAGTCATCATTGCTTTCTACTATGATCCGCACCGCAGCAATATCGTACACTTGCTTAAACCCTTTTTGCCGGCGCTGCATCTTCCCGTAAATCCCGTACAAATGTTTGGGACGACCGCTAACTTCATAGCATTTAATGCCTAAATTGTCAAGTCTTTCTCGCAAACTATCTGTGACTTCTGCGAGTTGAGTTTCTCGATCGGCCCGCTTCTCGGCCACCAATTCCTGAATTTCGCGATAAGCTTCCGGTTCCAGGTATTTAAACGCTAAATCTTCCAATTCCCACTTAAAGCGCCCGATACCCAAACGGTTCGCCAGGGGAGCAAAAATCTCTCGGGTTTCTAGAGCAATACTGCGCTGCTTTTCCTCGGACAAATGCTCCAAAGTCCTCATGTTGTGCAGCCTGTCTGCCAGTTTGACAACAATGACGCGAATATCTTTAGCCATTGCTAGGAACATTCGGCGGAAATTTTCAGCAAGGCGCTCTGTTTTGCTGGAAAAGTTAAACTTAGAAAGCTTGGTGACACCTTCCACCAACTGTCGCACTTCCGCGCCGAACCGCTGTTCTATTTCTTCTAGAGTAATATCTGTATCTTCAACAATGTCGTGGAGGAAGCCGGCGGCAATCATGACGTTGTTGCCGCCCATATACCGGAGTATTCCAGCGACAGCTACCGGATGGCAAATGTAAGGTTCTCCAGATTTGCGGTACTGTCCTTCGTGCAAGTCGCGGGCAAATTCAAAAGCCCGACAAATTAAGCTGTTGTCAGTCGAGCAATTCGGGTTAGGGCCAGCATCAGGCTGCGATGGAGCATTCATGCATTCTTGCAGCCAATCGGGAACTACAGCAGGATCGATGGAATGAGAGGGAGTCAGAGTGTTCGCGTTCATGAGGTACACCTTTAAAACTTAGAAATACAAATGGTTAAAAGCCGGCTTTCGGTTGAATTGCCGAAATTATGTGTTTAGCTATACTAAACTAATTGAATGCCACAATTTGCAATTCAAAAAAATAGTCGATTTTTGTGTTAACTATACCTATCTAATTCCGAGTCGCCCCCCTCTCAGGTAGGAAAATATAGTGATACCACTGCCACCGCGGTCTGTCGATCGGGTAAAATAAGCATATTTTGGCGGTAGCAGTTGAGGTAGCTGGCGCTCGGCATTCACAGGCAACGCTAAACTAAAAGCATGAGCCAGAAGGGTTTAGTCAGGGAACTCTATCAGAAAAAGTTCTCAAAAAACAGGGAATTGCTGCAAAAACGCACGGCTTCCCTTAATACGAGCAAACCTTAAGCAAGAATCTACTTTGATTATAAATACAAATTTGTTTACAAAATCATGATATTGTCCGAAGACCGCCGCCAGTGCTACCAAGAATTACAGCAAGCACTAGAACAACTACAAAGAACTGCTGCACAGGATAATCTGGATCGGGCAGCGCTGGCGATCGAATACAGAAAAGTGCAACAATTTTTCGGAAACCAAATTATGAGAGCCGAAAGCGATGAGTTAGACGCCTCAGACACACCCCCAGAGCAGTCCTATTTGACTGAAATTCACAAGCAACTGCGGTTATTGGGGACAGATGTCACGTTTTTGCAAGCGTCGCGCCAGCCAGCGACAGCAGAGGCGAGGCAAACTGCGGCGATCGCGCGGCTCAACACGCTAATTGGCTACTGCGGCGCGCTGCTGCAAAAAAATTCTGGTTCTTCAGGGCCCGCCCAGATACAGAATTAATAATTGAATTAACAGGGAATTGAGAAGGCAAGGAGAAATAAAGCGGTGGAATGTCCAAAATGTAAACATCCCAACTTAGAAGGCGGCACCTTAGCCGGCAGTATGTCGGTGCAGTGGTGTCCGAACTGTTACGGTATCTGGATTCCAGGCAGAGAATACGAAGCTTGGCAGAAAGAGCAGAGCCAGTGGTACAACAAATCCCAGAAGCCAGAGGCGGCAGGCACTCTCGGCATAGAATTCACGCCGTCTCCCTACGACAGCAAAGCAGCGCTGTGTCCCGAAGACGGTCACTATCTGTCGCGGGCGAAAGTTCCCTTCAGCAGAGTGCCCTTTTACATAGAGCGCTGTATGTTGTGCGGGGGCATTTGGTGCGATAACGGCGAGTGGGACATTCTCGAAAGTCTGGGATTCCACACCGAGATTGACAAGATGTTTTCTCCCAATTGGCAAGCTAAGGCTCGGGTTCAAGAACTCGCCTCTCGGGAACGTCAAGTGCTGACTGAGAAGCTGGGGCCGGATATCGCCGGATATGTGTTGGAACTCGCGGAAGTTTTAGCAGACCATCCTCACGCAGATTGTGCGGCTACTTACATACTGCGGAGAGCTGAGTTGAAGCGAAGGGAAATTTAGTCAGTTGGCTGTTGACAGTTGACTGTTGACGGTTGACTGTTGACTGTTGTTAGTAAGCGGTTGGTCGGTTAATGATGTAGTGATAAAATCTTTGTTTGTAGCAATTTATATTGGTATTTACAAACAGCATATCGGTTTATTGCCAATAACTAATAAGTCCTGAACAATACTAATAACTAACAACTAACCGCCAGTATATTGATAAATAATAAATAACAACAGACAACAGTCAACAGTCAACAGTTAACAGTCAACAGACAACAGACAACAGACAACAGACAACAGACTAAGGACTAATGACTAATGACTAATGACTCTTCTCTATTTTCAGTTGACAATCTGCGAGTAGCTTATCCTCAGCGGCGGGGCCAATCCGGTTGGGCCGTTGACGGGGTTTCCCTGACGCTGAAACCCGGGGAAAAGCTGGGATTAGTTGGGGAGTCTGGGTGCGGTAAGTCTACTTTGGGAAGGGCGGCGATGCGGTTGCTGCCGGATTCAACGCTGATTGAGGGGCGAGTTAGTTTTGCTGGAGAGTCGGTGTTTGACATGAATGCTTCGCGGCTGAGACGGTTTCGGGGCGAAGCTGTGGCATTGATTTTTCAAGATCCGATGACTCGTCTCGATCCTTTGATGACTGTCGGGGAACACTGCATCGAGACTTTGCAAGCTCACATACCGAATTTGGATCGCAAGCAAGCTAAGAAACGGGCGATCGACATTTTGGAAGCTGTGAAAATTCCGGCGTCTCGCTGGTCGCAATTTCCCCACGAATTTAGCGGCGGAATGCGGCAAAGAGTAGCAATTGCTTTGGCTCTTTTGCTCGATCCTAAATTAATTGTGGCGGACGAACCGACTACAAGTTTGGACGTAACTGTCGCCGCCCAGATTTTGCAAGAATTAACCAGACTTTGCGCGGAACGGGGAACGGCTATTTTGTTGATTTCTCACGATTTGGCGATGGTGGCTGAGTATTGCGATCGCATTGCGGTGATGTACGGCGGCAAAGTGGTAGAAACAGGGCCGGTGAAAAACGTTTTTGAACAGCCTCAGCACGAATATACTCGATCGCTCCTCAAAGCAGCTTTGCACATTCAAGCTGATTCGGACAAAGGGTTAGCATTCGAGGAAATCAGGACTGAAGTCGTTACTGCCAACTTAACAAATTCTCCTCTTTTGACAGTGACGGATTTGCAGCAACACTACAATTTAGAAAGCAATTTATTAGATCAGTTATTTGCCCGGAATCGCCAGGTAATTAAAGCAGTAGACGGCGTTAGTTTAGAGCTACAACGGGGAGAAATCCTAGGGCTTGTGGGGGAGTCCGGCTGCGGCAAAAGTACCTTGTCACGCACGATTTTGCAGCTAATAACCGCGACTGGCGGCAAAGTTGAATTTCAAGGGATAGATATAACTGCCCTGAACCGCGATGCTGTGAGGCAGCACCGCCGCGAAATGCAAATGATATTTCAAGACCCCCACGCTTGCCTGAATCCGATGATGACTGTCGGGCAAAGTATTGCTGACCCTTTGTTTATTCACAAATTAGCTAATGCGCGCGAAGCTAAAAAAGAAGTAATCCAAATGTTAGAGCGGGTGGGTTTAAGTCCAGGGGAGGATTTCTTTCGTCGCTATCCGGGGGAATTATCGGGAGGACAACAGCAGCGAGTTTCGATCGCCCGCGCTTTGATTACTCGGCCGCAACTGATAATTTGCGACGAACCTGTGAGTATGCTGGATGCCAGCGTGCAGACTCAAGTTTTAGAGTTGATGTTGGAGTTGAAGCAGGAATTTAATTTGACTTATCTGTTTATTACGCACGATTTGTGGGTGGCGAGATTTTTTTGCGATCGTATTGCGGTAATGAATGCTGGAAAAATTGTTGAAATCGGTAAGACTAGGGATATTTTTACTAATCCGCAGCACCCTTACACTCAGCAATTATTGCAGGCAGCTCCTTTACTGGCTCGAACTAAATAAAAAGGCCTAAAATTGGGGCGAACAGATACTAAAATTGGGGCGAACAGATATCCGCCACTAAAATCACTCACCGGCTTCTAGATGGATTTCGGAAATTTCCGGTTAAATTGGTTAAAGTGAAGGCAGACATTTCAAATCATCCCACCGACACCAAGCACCATATGCCAGAATCTGACCTAGGCAGTTTTGCGGTGGCACCCGAAGCCTCACTCCCGATCGCAGAAGATGAAGACACCGAGATCGATCGTCCGACCGTAACTCGATCGTCAGCATACAACAACTGGTCTGCCGACGATCCAGTGGGAGCTTTGTTCAAGGAAATGGCTCGGTATCCTCTACTGACAGCAGCCGAAGAAGTAGAGTTGGCGCGCCGCGTTCAAGAATTGGTAGCCCTGGATCAAGTAGAACAGCGTTTGCAGCAGGAATTGGACAGAGTGCCGACAAAAGCTGAACTCGCAGCGGCTTTGGGGATAAGCGAAACTCAACTGCAACAGCTTCGCCACCAGTGTCAGTCGGCGAAACGGAAAATGATCAGCTCGAATTTGCGCTTGGTGGTTTCGATTGCCAAACGCTATCTTAATCGTGGCGTGCCTTTTCTCGATTTAATTCAGGAAGGAGCTTTGGGTTTGAATCGGGCAGCCGAAAAGTTCGATCCGGAGAAGGGTTACAAGTTTTCTACTTATGCCTATTGGTGGATTCGCCAGGGAATTACCCGGACAATTGCCAATCAAGGGCGGACGATTCGCTTGCCTGTTCACATTGTCGAACAGTTAAATAAACTCAAAAAAGTTTATCGAGAGTTGAAGCGTTCTCTTCAACGCAATCCAACTGAAACTGAACTTGCTAGAGAAATGCAAGTTACTTGCGAACATCTTCGCTACCTCCAGCAAGTACGTCGGCAATCTTTGTCTCTCAACCACCGCATCGGCTCAGAAGAAAGTTCGGAACTTTTGGATGTTCTGGAAGATAACGCGACGCAATCTCCCGAAGCTCAGATGAATGAGATGATGATGCGCCAAGATATTTTGGAGGTGTTGGACAGTATTTTGACAGAGCGGGAAAAAGAGATTGTTGCTATGCGTTACGGTTTGCTGACCGGCGAACCTTACACTTTAGAAGAGGTCAGCAGTTTGTTCAATTTGTCGCGCGAACGAGTCCGTCAAATTCAAAATAAGGCAATGCGAAAGCTGCGCCGCCCTCAAGTGACGGAACGATTGAAGGGCTGGTTGAAATAAGAAAAAAAATTTGAGTTTGCATTTTGAAAAATCTTAAAATTATTGTGAGGGGCACTACGAGACCGCCGTAAATATGCTGGTTCAAGGTGGAAAAGCTTAATTAAAAATTACAAATTAAAAATGTCTGGATGTGGTATTTTTAATTGTTGATTGTCGCGTACTACTTACTTATTTATGTCTTCTGAGGTAATTTTGCGCCCAGCTACCCGCGCCGACGTGCCGGTGCTGTTTGATTTGATTAAAGCTTTAGCTGAGTACGAAAAATTATCTCATGCCGTTACTGGCAATGCCGTTGATTTGGAGCATCATTTGTTTGGCGATAGACCTTTTGTGGAAGCGATTTTAGCCGAGTGCGAAGGTCGAGTTGTGGGCTGGGCGCTGTTTTTTTACAATTATTCTACTTTTTTGACTCAGCCGGGAATTTATTTGGAAGATTTGTTTGTGCTGCCTGAGTTTCGAGGGCGGGGAATTGGCAAGTCTTTAATAGTTTATTTAGCGCAGTTAACAGTAGAAAGGGGCTGCGGGCGTTTGGAATGGAGCGTTTTGGATTGGAATGAATTGGCGATCGGATTTTACAAGGGTATCGGTGCTGATGTGATGCCCGACTGGCGGATTTGCCGGGTTGCGGGCGAGTCTTTGGCAACTTTGGCATCCAAACAATTGTAAAAACCCCTCAATAAGACTCGGCGACTGCAATCAATCCTACAAAAACTTTCGTCCCTTTCTAAGAGACTAAGAAATTAAGGTGTGCCACAAGCACCTTACAAGGAATCCGTAGGGTGCCACAAGCATCTTACAAGGAATCCGTAGGGTGCCACAAGCACCTTACAACAAATCTGTAGCGCCTTAAATCTTGGGTTGCCTAATCCGAGTAGATAATTGGCAAAAATATAGGAAAATTTAAGTAACAGTAGATTTTGATTGAGAGAGTAGATCGTGATTATTTGGGTAAACGAGCAAATCGATCCGTCGGGCCTTCTTTATTCTTGCATTGCTTGTTGCGATGAGACTCAAGCGAAGGATTGCCACGAATCTTTTGAGAAGAATTTGACGGCAGAGCAAAAAGAGCAGGGCTGGGTTGCTACCTTGCGCACTGTTAGTTCTTGGGATGAGGTGCCTGTTAATGCTTTGAAATTGAATTGATCGGTGCAAGTGATTAGCAGCTTTAGTCTCGCCGTATTTGGGTTCGAGCGAAACTGCACGAAAACGTTGGGCATCACTTCGGAAAAGGCAAGATAACTCGATCGCACATTGGTCAAATTCAAAAAGGTTTTGTGAATGTGAAGGTAAAAACCTGCAAGCATTTGGGGCTGCGAGTCTGAGAATTTTGCCCTGCAAGGTGCGGGAATTTGGGCGGAAATTTTCGGGCCCGCAGTGCTGCGAACAGGCTAGGACGAAAAAGGATGCAAGTGCGATCCTTTTCGAGGGCTCCGCTAACGAGAATTCGCATTTCTCAAACGGACTTTAGCATTACTATTAATAGATAAAGGCATTTCAAATTGTCAAGTTAAATTTTTATGGTTGAAACCTTATTTCACGCTTATACCCCTCTAGTTATCTGGACGGGCTTGGGACTGCTGCTGTTTCAGTACATCCCAGTTAATTTTCCCAAGCTGCTGAGCTACTTTCTTTTCTGGATTGGGATACCGCTGCAAATTCTAGTTTTAGCCCGTCAAAGCGATTTTTCGGGTGCTGTGGGATTCACGCCGGCGATCGCCATATTCGTGTTATTTCTGAGTACGAGTTGTGCTTGGCTGACTTGGGTATTATTGCGCAGGCTGAGTGCGGCCCACATGAAAAAGCCCTATTTTCAGGGCAAAAATTCTCTGGTAAATTTATTCTTATTAAATTTTAATTCCCTGAAGCGATCGAGCCAAGGGAGTTTTATCCTAGCTGCGATGTTAGGGAATACGGGCTTTGTCGGATTAGCAATCACCCCCTCTATCATCAGCACCGATAACAACAACTGGGCTGTGTTGTACAGCGTCACTAACAACGTGATCGGAACCTACTGTTTCGGTGTATTTATTGCTAGTTATTTTGGGAATTCCGATCAAAAAAATCACTGGTGGACTCAGCTCCGGGATGTGCTAACAGTTCCCGCGCTGTGGGCATTTTTAATTGGTTTTTTAACCAGAAATATCCCCCTACCCCAGACAGTGGAATCGGGATTGCAGACGGCAGTTTGGGTGGTAATTGCCAGTGCTTTACTGCTGGTTGGCATCCGGCTGAGGTCTATTAAGAAATGGGAAAGTTTTGAACTGGCGTTAATCCCGTCGCTGTTAAAAGTGATAATTGTGCCGGTGCTGATCGGATTGGGTGCTAGTTATTTCGGATTTAGCGGCGATCCGAGGTTCGTGTTGGTGTTGATGTCTGGAACGCCCACAGCTCTTTCCGTGCTGATTTTAGCAGAAGTCTACGAACTCGATCGCGATTTGTTAGCTAGCAGCATCGCCATCACTTCTGTCGGGTTGCTGTTGATGCTTCCGCTGTGGTTAGCTGGGTTTAGTTAATATTAGCTAAAGTTTCAAATCAGATTGCTCTAAAATTTTGCCGTACAATGAACAATAACTGCACGGAAAAGACGATGAACGAGCCAATAAGTGCTACAGATCTGCCTCCTGCATTCCCCGACCATACCAAATTGCCAGACGAAGACGGTACATTTGTGACAATTTTTCAGGAGCATCCCCAGAGCATCATTCTGACAGATTCGATCGGGTCGGTTGTAGAGCGGCTGCATCCAGATGGACAATATGCGATCGGGCAAGATTGTGGCATTGACTGGCGAGAAACTGACCCACCAGAGCGAGGTGCAGAAGCACCGAATTGGTTTTACGTGCCGAATGTACCGGCAACACTTGATGGTTTTCGCCGTTCTTATGTACTTTGGTGAGAACACATGGCTCCGTTCATTGCTTTAGAATTTGCTAGCGGTAATGGATAGGAAGAGCGCGATCGTACTCCCTTGACTGTGGCCGCTGACCGTACCACCACTAAACCGGGTAAGTTTTGGGTGTACGAGAGAATTATCCGCATTCCTTACTACGGCATTTATGAAATGATAACGGGCAATTTAGAGGTCAATCACTTGATAGATTTTATGTATCGAAGGATGGAGCCAAACGCACGCGGTCACTATCCCATTCCTGTACTAGATGTAGAATTGGGACTGTGGCAGGGAAGCTATCAAAATTAAGAACTGCTTTGGCTGCGGTGGTGGGATTTGCAGGGAAATTTGCTATTAATTGGCTCGGAACAAGTGGAAATTGAGCGGGATAGAACCGAACAAGAACAGCAAAAAACCGAGCAAGAACGGCAAAGGGCCGAACAAGAACGGCAAAGGGTCAAACAAGCAGAGCGAAAAGTCACCCAGTTAGCGGAGCGACTGCGATCGATGGGACTCGATCCCGATGCTGAGGATTGATATCAAATCCGATCGTAGTAGATACCGAGCCGGTGCGTCGCGATCGACAATCTCTAAATCAACTCGATTTTCTCCTAGCGACGCACCATACCTCATCGCGAGCCGGTGCGTCGCAGCAGTAATAATGCGATTAGATTAGTCTTAAAATTATTTTTGTAGTAAATGTAACTTACAAATCTGACATTACAAGCAATCATTTTAATAGGATTGAGCCAACCTCCAA
The DNA here is from genome assembly GCF_036701825.1 of Microcoleus sp. MOSTC5. NCBI lineage: Bacteria > Bacillati > Cyanobacteriota > Cyanophyceae > Oscillatoriales > Microcoleaceae > Microcoleus > Microcoleus sp. MOSTC5. The sequence goes on from NZ_JAUBRK010000038.1 coordinate 19,912, forward strand.
AACCAAACAATTTTTCACATGGCAATTAACCAAAATTTATCTGTATCTAAAAACTCAATTAAAGCGTTTCGCGGTGCTTTTCTAGATTTTGTGGAAGATCCTTTTTATGTTGCCCAAAATCAAAGCGTTCGCTATGTTCCCGATGGTCTGCTGGTTGTAGAAAACGGAATTGTTAAAGCTTTTGGAGCTTACGATCGCCTGAAAGAGAAGTTCTCAGACATCACTGTGTCTGAATACCCAGGAATGCTGTTGATGCCTGGATTTATTGATATTCACGTGCATTTCTCCCAAACTGGAATGATTGCTGCTTACGGAAAACAGCTTTTGGATTGGTTGAATCAATATACGTTTCCAACCGAACTGAAGTTTAAAGACCGAGAATACGCCGAACAGGTTGCAGCTATTTTTCTTGATGAACTATTACGCAACGGCACGACGACGGCAGTTGTTTTAGCAGCGGTTTTTTCAGCATCAGTCGATGCTTTTTTTGAGGCCGCGAGCCGTCGAAATCTGCGGATGATTGCTGGTAAAGTGATGATGGATCGCAATGCACCGAAATATCTGATCGATACGGCCCAAGAGTCGTATCAAGATAGCAAACAACTGATTGAAAAATGGCATCACAATCAACGATTGTTATACGCAGTGTCGCCTCGGTTTGCACCGACTTCAACCCCGGAACAACTGAAGCTAGCAGGGAAACTGTTGCAAGAGTATCCTGATGTTTATCTGCACACGCATTTATCAGAGAACGTTAATGAAGTTGCTTGGGTAAAAGAACTTTTTCCCGAGTGCAAAGGCTATCTCGATGTGTACGATCGAGCCGGATTAGTCGGAGAGCGATCGATCTTTGCACACGGCGTACAACTGACAAATGCAGAATTTCAACGACTCTCTGAAGCAAAATCGACGATCGCATTCTGTCCTACGTCAAATTTGTTCTTAGGCAGTGGGTTGTTCGATCTTGAAAAAGCGAAGTCGATCGACGTTCCGATTAAAGTAGGGCTTGCCACAGATGTTGGTGCAGGAACGAGTCTTTCGATGCTGCAAACGGCAAATGAAGCGTACAAAGTCGCGCAACTGAGACAATACTCTCTCTCTGCATTTCAAGCATTGTTTCTCGCTACCCTGGGCAGCGCTAGAGCGTTATGTCTGGACGATCGCATTGGCAATTTCGAGGTGGGTAAAGAAGCAGATTTTGTGGTGCTGGACTTGCGATCGACGCCGCTCATGGCATTTCGCAATTCTGCGGCACCCGCAACAACGCTGGAAGAACTTGCCGAGCGTGCCTTTAGTTTAATCATCATGGGCGACGATCGAGCCGTTCACGCAACCTACATCCTGGGAGAACTCGCCTACAGCAAAGCAGATTAAACTATCGGCGTCGCCTAAACAACTGGTAAGTCATTCACACCTAGCAGTTGGATCTCGCCTGAGCCGGCTCAGGCTGCTGAATGATGAAACCGCAGCGACATAAAGATGAACCGAATCACGAAGATGCCCGCAATGATCCAAGTTCCCCCAGACACTTCCTTGGCTCTACCTTGGCAGGTTTTCACAATCGGATAGGCAATGAATCCGATCGACAACCCTTCCGCGATCGAATAAGTCAATGGAATCAGGAATATCGTTAGAAACGCTGGAATCACTTCCGAAATATCATCCCAGGGAATTTCTTTGACCTCAGCCAACATCATCGCGCCAACAATCACCAGCGTCGGCGTCGTTGCAAAAGCCGGAATCGCTTTAAACACCGGAATGAAAAACAGCGACACCGCAAATAATGCTGCCACAACTAAAGCGGTAAATCCAGTTCTACCGCCTTCGGCAACGCCTGCGACGGATTCAACATAAGCCGTCACGCTCGACGTACCGAAGATCGGCCCGATTGTGGTGCCAATTGCATCTGCCATCAGTGCTTTATTTGCACGCGGCAACTCGCCATCCGGGCCGATATAGCCTGCCCGCATTCCCACACCCGTTAACGTCCCGATCGTGTCAAAAATATCAACAAACAGAAATACAAACAGCACTGCAATCCAGTCAAGAAAATTGTCGGAGTTCAGATTAGCAATTCCCACAAATGCTTGACCAAAAATGTCTTTTGGCAGTTCCGGCAGCGCAAAAAATCCTTGAGGTGGGGGTGAAACCTTGAACAGCCAAGCCCAAATTGCGGTGCCAAAAATTCCAAATAGTAACGCACCTCTGACGCCCCGAACCACCAATCCGGCTGTCATCGCTAAACCCGCCACAGCGAGTAGCGTGTTCGGTTCTGCTAAACTGCCAAACGCCGTTTTTGTCGCTGGATTTGCCACAATCAATCCGGCTCCCCCTTTGGCAACATCTCCTGACATACCGATGTAGGCAATAAACAAGCCAATCCCTGCTGCGGTTGCGTGCTTGAGCGACCTGGGAATTGCCACGATCAATAACCGACGTACATCCGTGAATGTCAGAGCGATAAAAATTAACCCCTGAACAAACACGCACGACAGCGCCAATCGCCAATCGATTTTCAGTCCGATTACAACTGAGAAAGCAAAAAAGGCATTCGTTCCCATTCCAGGCGCCAGCCCGAAAGGGTAGTTTGCTAAAATTGCCATGCAGAAGGTTCCAACTGCCGCCGCAACAGCGGTTGCCACAGCCAATTGCGAAAACAAATCTCCAGGCTGTTGTAGAAAAATCGCGTTTGACAGCACGATCGGATTGACGACTAAGATGTATCCCATCGTCATGAACGTGGTGATACCGGCGAGCGTCTCTGTTTTGAAATTGGTTCTGTAGAAATCAAACTGGAAGAACTCTGCCAGTGCTGCTTGCCAACCTGTGTAGGATTGCTTTGGCGGAATCGGTTTTTGAAATTCTAAATCAGCGCTCATGGTTTCGATCTCCGAAAATCTATTGAGATAGGAGTTAGGCGGTAAACGATCGTCCTAGACCCAATGCCGCCAATCCTTTGCGATAGGCGATCGAGCTTTTATCCCCGGCAATGTGGACTTCATCTTGCAGCGCGATCGGTAAATCTTCGGGATACTGTTCTTCAACAATGTCCTTATCTTCGCCAAACACTTGATCGTTAAAGTCCAGCGTGTCTTGCAGGGGTGCATCTTTGTCAAAATTGCGGCAAATCGGCACAAACAAGCGCGTCTTGCGGGCTGAAACCGGACAGGCAGCATTCAGAATGTGTAACTGCCCGTTCGGAAAGGTAACGGTTAACTTCGCTGTGAACGGCAGCCACACTTCAAACAATCGACGCCACTTAAACCCAGGCGGACTCAGATGCTTTAGACCGTGCGGATAGTTGCTCACAGTGCTGACATAATCAGCGCGAAACCCGTGCGGTAGTCGCTCAACGGGATAATCTGGCACTTCTTGATTTTCGCGCTCGCCAAAGGATTCGGTGTGAACAAACGCAAAATGACTCACATCCAGAAAGCCTTCTACTTGACGACCTGCGGCAGCTTCGATCGCCACGCTGGCTGGGAGTACCTGAATATAGTCTGGATCGTTCCATTCCTTAAAGTCAGGAAAATGGACTGAACCGTTATCCACAAGCCTTACCCACACTAAACCATAGCGTTCGGTGACAGCGTAGGTCGTCAATTTCAGCCGAGCGGGAATTGCGGCATCCGGTTGAGCGGGAATACGCGTGCATTGACCGCTTTTGTCGTAGCAGACGCCGTGATATTTGCATTGGAGTTCATCGTTCTCAACCCATCCCAAACTCAGAGGAGCACCGCGATGCAAACACAAATCCCGTGCTGCAACGATCGAGCTATCGGAAAGTCGAAACAGCACGAGCCGTTCATCGAGCAGCTTGGCGGCAAACGGTCGATCAGTGACTTCCTGCGAGAACGCGATCGGATACCAAAACGGCGCAAGGGCTTTCCAATCAGTTTCAGTAAAGGTGCAGTTTCGAGGCAATATAAACGCAGAATTGCACGATCGTTCTTGTGTAGTGTGCATAATGCTGTATGCGAAATACCGCTGAAGCTTAAAACATTAGAAAGCTTACTTCTGTACGATTTACTACATATAGCCTGTCTCAGTAACATGAGTTAGTTGTAGGTTGGGCCCTTGGAACGAACCCTACGTTTCACTTCGCCCAAATCTCTGGGGCTAACTGGTGGCTCGCTGCTCTTTTACCTATTTCAAATGCTAGTTGTAGTCCGATCGCGAGTTGCGATCGAACGCCGAATCTCTTTCATCCTTGCCTTTGGGAATCACTTTTTCCAATCCCTTAGCAATTAATGGTAGAAATCCGATCACCAACATTACGCCCAATACGTTAAATATTAATTGAGCATTGGCGATTTCTCGGGCAACATCTTCGCCTGGCCCAAATAAGCTGGAGAACCATTGGGCGAGCGCCGCCAATTGACTAGCAAATAAAATCCCCAAAGTGGCGGTCGTCAGATTAAATAATAAATGAAAAATGCCCGTTCGTACAGCAGGTCTTTCTCGTCCAATTGTCGCGACTAATGTATCGGCGCAAGTGCCAACTTCCGCTCCTAACATTAAGGCAATCCCAGCAGGAAGTGAAATTAAACCTTGACTAGCTAGGGTAACGATAATAGCAACCGTAGCGGAGGAAGATTGAACTAAAATGGTAAACAAGGCACCAATTCCAGCTCCTAGTAAGGGTTTTTCTCCCAAAGTTTCCATTAACTTAAGAAATGGTTGGTAGGTCTCAAACGGCTCCATTGCGCTTTCAATTTGGTCTAGTCCGAAAAACAGTAAGCCAAAACCCAGCAAAACTAAACCAATATTTTTTAGTCTGTCTGTTTTACCAATAAAAGTTAATAAGAAGCCAATAAACATAACAATTGGCGCGTATTCGTTAATTTTAAAAGCAACGATTTGAGCGCCGATAGTCGTGCCAATATTGGAACCTAAAACTACTCCTAGAGACTGAACAAATGTTAGCAATCCGGCACTCACCATCGCAATTGTAATAATAATTGTGACGGATGAAGAATCTAATAAAGTTGTGGCTGCTGCGCCTGTGGCGAGTCCGGCATAGCGATTTGTAGTAAAATGTCCGATAATTTCTTTCATGCGATCGCCCGCAATTGCTTCGAGTCCTTCCGCCATCCGAGTAACACCATATAAAAATAGCACCAATCCTCCAATCGCGCCCATTGTCATTTTAAAAGGCTCTAGTTTTTCCTCTTTTTTATCTTCCCCTTCGCTGGCATTCTTAGCTGGTTGATTCTTCTGCTGTTGCTGTTCTTCAGTAGCAGCAGGCGTTGGTTCTACTTCGCTTGAATTGGGCGTTTGAGCTTGGACGCTAACTTCTAAAGATGGGTAAAATAAATTATAACGAGCGCCGATTAAGGGAGGAACAACAATCAATATTGTTGCTAAAAAGCTGAGTACCAATAGGTTAAAAATTTTATTCCTTGACTTATTTAAATACCGCATGATGTTTCCTCAATTTTTTATTTACTTTAAATTTTTACTAAATGCCAAACATCTACCTAAATAAATAGTTTAAAAGTCCAGAAAAAAGATTATAATTGGTTTATAAACAGGTTAACAAAACTTGCGCAAATCATAAACTAACGGGTGGCTTCTTCCCAGAAAGAACGCATGGCGCCATCCGTAACTAGAGCAAGATTTCGATAATTTAGAGCAAGAATCGAGGTTGAACGAACTGTTTACACTCTTTAAGCTTTAAGTAACCGCTATCAATTAACCGCAGCGGAAGGAGGAACTTATTCTGTCAGAAAATCACACGCCGCCAAATATTGACAGTCGGCGCACCAGGAATCGCAGGGCTGATATCAAATCCGGTGGGATAGGAATTATAAGCGTGCGAGCGTCCCCGCTCGCGATCGTGTTAGCCAGCCGGGACGCTCGCACTGATATTATCCAAATATATTACTCCGATGCCACCGGAAACGATATGACAGGAGCGATCGCTCCTGGTTTCACGTCTGTGCGATCGACGACCTGAAATCTGCTGTATGTAGAGGGACGGGAGGGGAAAATATCTAATCTAATAAAGCCCGTCCTCGACGCACACACGCTATCTCTAGGGCTCCACGCACACCGCACTACCTTTTACAATCACAAAAAACAAAGCTGATGGAAACTAAACCACCTCTACCGCCATTTACGTTGGAAACGGCTAAAGCCAAAGTTCAAGCTGCTGAAGATGCCTGGAATACCCGCGATCCAGAACGAGTAGCCTTAGCTTATACGGAAGATTCTCAGTGGCGAAACCGTGCCGAATTCTTCAGCGGACGGGAAGAAATCAAGGCTTTTTTAAGACGAAAATGGGCAAAGGAATTAGATTACCGTTTGCAGAAAGAACTCTGGAGTTTTACAGACAATCGGATTTCTGTTCGCTTCGAGTATGAGTGGCACGATGATTCTGGCTACTGGTATCGCGCCTATGGTAATGAACAGTGGGAATTTGCAGAAAATGGGTTAATGCGAAGACGTGAAGCCAGCATTAATGATGTTCCCATTCAAGAATCTGAACGGAAGTTTCGATAAGATTTATCTGTGAGTTGCTAGACGCATAAACCTGGTTTTTTAGGAAAATATGCAGGTTTGTAGTAAGGACTTTAATCATGATTGACTGAACGCCAGAAAGACAAATAAAGTCCTCACTACTAACGAAAGGTTTGTAGTAAGGACTTGAGTCATGATTAGAACTCTTGCAAAAATACAAAGCACCCCACCCCAACCCTCCTCTTGAATCAGGGGAGGAGGCAAGATTATTCTTGTTTCCCCCCTTAATAAGGGGGGACTTGCGGCGGGTGAATTTGACTTTTGCAAGAACTCTAGAGAAGTTTATAAAGCATCTACGATCGTGTAGAATCTGAAAAAATAATTTTAATGGAGTTTTGTTGCAAATGAAATTTTTGGCTATCGAAACACTAATTTTTAGTTCTCTCCTTCTGTCAATCTCATCGTTGTCCTCTGCTCAAAGTAATCAACAGGGCTCTACAATTCTACCCACAGGAGCTTACTACGCTCAAGGAACAATGTTCAATAACTCCCGTAGAGAGATTGCACATCAAAACAATAGAATCTGCATCAAGATCGTCGATGGTCCGGCAAATCCCTACAAAGGAGTCGAATCTATCACAATTAGCAGCGTTTCTTTGGTAAATGGGAAATTCTATATTGATGCAACTGGCACAGAGCTAGTATTAAAAAACAATGGAAAAGCATTCTCTGGCGACATTCGCGGTACATGGGAGTATAGAGGTATCTCCCCCGATCCAAGGAGTCAACCCATACAAGCTAAAAAAATGGCAGAATGTGTAGCGGCTCAAGGACGATATGTGCAGAAGATGGAAGGAATATCCATTTCAGGAATTGATTTTCCGAAGCATTAACCATGATCGAGATGGGTGGGGGCGCAACCAAAAGGTGATCTGTGGGATGCAGTAATGGGTAATCGGAGTAAGGTGCGCAGTGCGCACCCTACATCATTAGGTTATGCGTCCAAGACTGTATCCTCAATCGCAAAGCAAACTCGGAGAAGTCAGGACAAAGACATCCCTGGTTCCCACGCCTTCAGATTCCGGTTTAATCGGCGTAGTAAAGTGGAAAAACTCGTGGTCGTTAACTAACAGCAATTCTCCCGGATGCAGAATTTTATTAAAAACAGGCTTCTCTTTTTTAGCCAAGTACAAATGCGTTTCCCCGCCGACAATATTAGTTCTGTCAACCGAGAAGATGCCGATAAAATCAGTACCGTCTTGGTGAATGCCTTCCGGTGCGGGGTTCCCGAAATTGTGCGGCGAACAAGTCGTCCTGATTTGATGGATGCCGATTTCAGCTTCGGGGTGAATTTTGCAAGAATCGAAAAAAGCAAAAATCATCTGTTTGAAATTATCGAGGGCGATTAGCCGATCGTCCAATTCGGCAAATTCGCGCCTGATATCGCCCACTAGCGGATTGTATGTTTTGCTTTGATACAAATAGCCGTGAGGTAACTTAACTAACTCATTTCCGTTGACTGCAAACCGCGATAATCTTCTCGAACGATACTTACCTTTCACATACGGATCGACAGGCATATCGTCAAAAAATTCCTTGAAACCTTCTAGCTTAATCGAGTTTACTTTTTTGAAAGTAAACATGAAGGCATAATCCAAATGAATGGATTCTAATACGGTTTTCATAGATTTTTCTCCCTGAAGCCTTGCTCCCCTCCTTAGTTTTGCCTTAAGGAGGTGTATGCTTCTACTCTAGCGCAGGTTTTTTGTATGTGTCGTAAAAGACACTACGAAAATTGCAAAGATATCGTAAAGACGACGGCTAAGCTCAACAAAATTTATAGGATTAAGGCAAAAAAATCGGTTTGTTCCGTCCCAGGGCGCAAGTCCTTTCCGAGTAGAGTGCTCGCGTCCCCCCTCGCGAGTGGAGTGCGAGCGGTATCATTATTATCTAACCGGATTCGATCTATTAACTCCGCACTGCTTTGACCAGCGACTGACAGGCCCGCAGGAAAACGGCAACATCGACTCCAAGTGCGACGTACTGAACGCCAGCATCAATCCACTGCTTGGCGATTTCGGGGTTTTCGGCAAAAGTACCCGCGGCTTTGCCTGCTTTGCGGATGGTTTGCACTGCCTCCTGCATCATGTCGATGACTCGGGCATCGCGGACTTGGCCGGGAATGCCGATCGACTGTGACAGATCGTAAGGGCCCAGAAAAATCACGTCAACCTCTGGCACAGTAACAATTTCTGCTAGGTTGTCGATGCCGCCTTTGCCTTCGACATGAATCACAACTAAAGATTCTTCGTTGAGTTTGTCAGTGATATTTGTACCTGCCGCGGTGTAAAGTCCGGCCCGCGTAGCGAAGGAAAGGCCTCGCGTGCCCAGAGGACTGTATTTAGCACTTTTGACAGCGGTTTCAGCATCAATTTTGCTTTCAATTTGAGGTACTTGAACGCCTGCACTGCCGATGTCGAGAGCTCGTTGAATTTGCGGCCCGTCGTTTTTGCGGACGCGAACAATGGGTGCAATTCCGGTGCAGTCGGCCGCGCGACACAAATCTTCAGCAGCAAGGGGGTTCAGGGGCCCGTGTTCCATGTCGATGACGGCGAAATCAAATTCAGCGTGACCGCATATTTCCATGAATGCGGGATAAGCGCAGTTCATAAATAAACCCAGGACTGTTTCGCCTTGTTTAATTTTTTGTTTGAGTTGGTTTTGACGCATAAATTTGGAGTTTTTTTAACTGCCGATGAATGCCGGTGCACCCAAATTGTTTTTAATAGTACAGCTAAAACATTGCCGTTACAAATTACTTTAGGTTAAGAGAATCGACAAAAACTTTGTAGCTGCTTTTGCTTCTATTTTAAAAGGAATCAAGCACAAAAGCCAGGCACAAACAAACATTCCTAAGATTGGTAAAAATATTGGTCCCACAGAGGGTTCGACTAACCAAGCAAATAAAGAAAACATTCCAATACTGCCAGTTGTCCACAGCCAAAGAATTATAAATCCTATAACTATTTTATGTAAACTCATCCTAATTTTGATGGAACAACCGAAGGGTTGAGTATGTATATCTCCTTGTATAATTGGGAAAAATAAATAGCGGCCGATGGTAATGCGATTAATTTTGAATGTATTGCCAGAAATTGTTCCTTCATAAAGTTTAGCAGGTGGGGGGCCAAAGGGTAGAATTATTCTAAAAAGTTTGGGGAAAGTAACCACTTCGTCCAACCTGCGCAAAACTTCCGAAAAAGTTAAACTTGTGGTAATTGTTAAACTCTCAAAAGGAATGAATGACCTAAAAAATTTGACTATATTGAGCATAAGGTTGAGCCGGCTGTTCAAGAGTTGTGGCTGGTATTAATGCCTCTTATCTAAAAAAAGTTGGCCCTGACTGCACCACGAAATACCAGTATACTGCAAAATAAACATTTGGATGCGATGAGTGTTTTTTGCTGATGTCAAAATTAATTCCACAATCTCCGATGAAACTTCGACGGTATCTATTTTTGCTCAAAGGTCGATCGATCGTTAGCCTCACCCTCGGCATAATTTCCGCGATTGGGAGCATTTCGCCAGTATTTGCCGCACCTCCCCGCAATCGGGACAGTGCAGAAACTTGCGATATTCTAGTAGCAGGCGGCGGGCTCGCAGGTGCTGCTACGGCTTACGAAGGTTTGCTGGCGGGGCGCACAGTTTGCCTGACTGAAATTACTGATTGGGTAGGCGGTCAAATTTCCTCCCAGGGAACTTCCGCACTCGATGAAAGAGAGACTCAGCGATCGCTCTTATATTACCCCCGCGGCTACCTAGAATTGCGGCGGCGGATCGGGGAACATTACGGCCGGCTAAATCCCGGAGGCTGTTGGGTTAGCTATTCGTGTTTCATGCCCTACGACGGTCACAAAATTCTATTTAACATCTTGCAGGATGCTGCTAAAAAAGGCAAAGGCACACTGAAATGGTTTCCCAATACGGTTATTAAAGAACTAGCAATTACTCCTGCTGTGGCGGGGAATACGGTTGGGGGTCAACAAATTAAAAGTGCGATCGCCATTCAACACAAACCGGCCGCCAACACCCCGCCAATCAACACTGAAACTCTTTCTCAGACTATCGAAGATGCCTATCGCTACGAAAATTCGGCGCGATTTAACAAAACTATTATTGAGTTTATTCCTAAAGCATCTGGAACCCCCCCTAGCCCCCCCTTGCCAAGGGGGGGGAATTCCACCAGTTCCCCTTTACAAGGGGGCAATTCCACAAGTTCCCCCCCTTTACAAGGGGGGGCTAGGGGGGGTGCTGATTGGTACGTTGTAGATGCCACCGAAACAGGCGAATTGATCGGACTTGCGGATGTTCCTTACCGCCTCGGAATTGACCCGCGTTCCCCTCTCGAACCTTCCTCCCCCAGCCCAAGCGGCGACGCTTACTGCACTCAAGGTTTTACCTACACCTTTGCAATGCAGGCAACGAAGGAACCGCAGCAGCACCAAGCGCCGTCTTTTTATCAACAATACGCTCCTTACTACAGTTACGAATTGCAGAGATTGGCGAGCTTTCCCTTAGTTTTTACCTACCGCCAAATCAGGAGCATGAGACCAGAGCAAAAGCGACCTTCAGACCCGAAGCAATTCCCAATTTATCCGGGGGATATTTCGATGCAAAACTGGACTTGGGGCAATGACTATCGCCCCGGTTCTGCCCAGGACAATTTAATTTATTCTCGCGAGCAGTTGCAAGAGTCCGGTCAACTGCAATCAGGGGGATGGATGGGCGGTTTGCGAACGGAAACTTTGCGCAGAGGGGAGGAAAATGCCCAAGGATTTTTCTACTGGCTGGTAACAGGAACTACTGACTCGCAGCTAGGAGAGGGAGTGAAAAAGCCTAATCCAAACAATCGTTTTTTGAGCGGTTTGGATTCGCCGATGGGGACGGTGCACGGACTTTCTAAATATCCTTATATGCGGGAGGGCCGACGCATTATTGGGCGACCGAGTTTCAATCAGCCTCAAGGTTTTACGGTGTGGGAAGTTGATATGTCTCGCACTGACTTTAAGACTGATTTTTACCGCCAGAATTTGTCGGAGGAAGAGTATCGCAATTTGTGGTTGGTTGTGGGTGGTTTGAATGCGCCGGCTTTGGCTGTGGGAAGTCAATCGGTAGAGGATACAAAATCGCGATCGCGCGCTACGATTTATCCTGATTCTGTGGGTATAGGTCATTATGCGATCGACTTTCACCCCTGCATGACCAACAGCCCGCCGGAAGCACCGGGAAATACCGAACGGGAAGGTACTCGCAAAGCTCAAGGCCAAGCTTATCCGTTCCAAATTCCGCTGCGGGCAATGATTCCTCAGAAAATTGACAATATGTTAGTGGCGGGTAAAAGTATTGCTGTTAGCCACACGGCGGCGGCTGCATATCGAGTGCATTCTTTTGAATGGTCTGCCGGTGCTGCGGCGGGAGTTACGGCTGCTTTTTCCCTAGAAAAGGGGATTATACCTTATGAATTAGTGGACGAATTGCCATCTCGCGAGCCAAACTTAGAAGTGTTGCAGTTGCGGTTGCAGCAAAATAAGAATCCGATCGCCTTTCCGGGTACTTCTATTTTCAATAGTTCGTGGCAAAACTGGAAATAATCGCAGTTGGTAATCTGTAGGGTGTTCTTCTGCCGCGCACCTTACCCTAGAAACTGCTGTGCGATGTCGGAAGCAACAGGCGCACTCCGGGCTTCCGACTTGCCCTATGGTTTAACAAACTTTGTTGACTTACCTGTGGTGTCTCCAATTATTCCAGAGCCCAATTTGAAACCTCAAGAGGGTAATTGAATAGCCGAATTTTTGTAATCCGGGGGAACGGGAAGCTTTGATGTGCGATCGTCCATAAAAGCTCTTGTGCGGTAAGCATCCTCTAGCCCTTGACTTTATTTTCGCTCCCTGTGTAATGTAAAACGTAATACCATAATTGACACCAATTTTCATCCATCTTTTGACGGAAGCAATCAGCTACTACTTTAGTCCGATAATAGCAATACCATCCCCAAAAACTCATTAGAGCTAGGGTTGGTGCTGCCTGAACCCGCGCCCCGCGCCAACCAGATATCTTGCACCATCAACGCTGAAGCAGCGCCAAACCCCTTCCAATTCGCCAAAAAAGGTAACGGTCATGTCAACTGCACAGATAACAAAGCCCAATTCAAATAATGGTTATGCCAAACAGTTACTCAGAACCTTAGTAGCTGTCAAAAAAGGAGACTTTTCAGTTCGGATGCCCATAGACCAGACCGGTCTAGCGGGAAAAATTGCTGACGAACTTAACGACATTATCGAGCTCAATGAGAGAATGGCGGCCGAACTCGATCGCATCGGCACAGTTGTCGGTAAAGAAGGCAAAATCGCCCAGCGCGCCACCATCGGCAGCGCCGAGGGCTCATGGTCAGCTAGCGTAAATTCTGTCAATACCCTAATTACAGATTTAGTGCAACCAACCTCTGAAACCGCCAGAGTAATTCGGGCCGTAGCAAAAGGAGATTTATCGCAAACCATCGCCTTAGAAATAGAAGACAGACCCCTCAAAGGAGAATTCCTCCAAACAGCCCAAATTGTCAACACAATGGTAGACCAATTGAGCTCCTTTGCGTCGGAAGTAACGCGGGTGGCTAGGGAAGTAGGAACCGAAGGGAAATTAGGCGTGCAAGCGGAAGTGCGGGGAGTTGCAGGAACCTGGAAAGATTTAACGGATTCAGTTAACTCGATGGCCGGGAATTTAACAGCACAAGTGCGGAACATTGCTGACGTGACAACCGCTGTGGCAAATGGCGATTTATCCAAAAAAATTACAGTAGATGTTAAAGGCGAAATTCTCGAACTGAAAAACACGATTAACATCATGGTGGATCAGTTGAGTTCCTTCGCATCTGAAGTAACGCGAGTGGCGAGAGAAGTAGGAACCGAAGGGAAATTAGGCGTGCAAGCTGAAGTGCGGGGAGTTGCAGGAACCTGGAAAGATTTAACGGATTCAGTTAACTCGATGGCAGGCAATCTTACCGCACAAGTACGGAACATTGCTGACGTGACGACGGCTGTGGCAAATGGTGACTTATCTAAAAAAATTACAGTAGATGTTAAAGGTGAAATTCTCGAACTGAAAAACACGATTAACATCATGGTGGATCAGTTAAATTCCTTCGCATCTGAAGTAACGCGGGTGGCGAGAGAAGTAGGTTCCGAAGGCAAACTCGGCGGTCAAGCAGAAGTTAAAGGAGTTGCAGGAACTTGGAAGGATTTAACTGATAGCGTTAACTTCATGGCCGGCAGTTTGACAGCACAAGTGCGGAACATTGCTGAAGTGACAACTGCTGTGGCAAAGGGCGATTTATCTAAGAAAATTACCGTCGATGTTAAAGGGGAAATTCTCGAACTCAAAAACACTGTCAACACGATGGTTGACCAGTTAAATTCCTTCGCATCAGAAGTAACCAGGGTTGCGAGGGAAGTGGGAACTGAAGGGAAATTAGGCGTACAAGCTGAAGTGCAGGAAGTAGCAGGAACCTGGAAAGATTTAACGGATTCAGTTAACTCAATGGCCGGGAATTTAACAGCACAAGTCCGCAACATTGCTGATGTGACGACGGCTGTGGCTAACGGTGACTTATCTAAAAAAATTACGGTACAGGTTAAAGGCGAAATTTTAGAACTGAAAAACACTATTAACGTGATGGTGGATCAGCTTAATTCCTTCGCTTCGGAAGTCACGCGGGTGGCTAGGGAAGTGGGTTCCGAAGGTAAACTCGGCGGTCAAGCGGATGTCCGAGGCGTAGCAGGAACTTGGAAGGATTTAACGGATTCAGTTAATTTTATGGCGGGTAGTTTGACGGAGCAAGTACGGAATATTGCTGCTGTTACGACGGCTGTGGCAAATGGCGATTTATCAAAGAAAATTACTGTAGATGTTAAAGGTGAAATTCTGGAGTTAAAAAACACTGTCAACACGATGGTTGATCAGTTAAATTCCTTCGCATCAGAAGTAACTAGGGTTGCGAGGGAAGTGGGAACGGAAGGGAAGTTAGGCGTGCAAGCTGAAGTTAAAGGAGTTGCCGGAACCTGGAAGGATTTAACGGATTCAGTTAACTCGATGGCGGGTAATCTTACCGCCCAAGTGCGGAACATTGCGGAAGTGACAACCGCTGTGGCAAATGGCGATTTATCCAAGAAAATTACAGTCGATGTGAAAGGCGAAATTCTCGAACTGAAAAACACGATTAACATCATGGTGGATCAGTTGAGCTCCTTCGCATCTGAAGTAACGCGGGTGGCGAGAGAAGTGGGAACGGAAGGTAAATTAGGTGTGCAAGCTTACGTGCGGGGTGTAGGGGGAACTTGGAAAGATTTAACCGATAATGTTAACTTGATGGCGGGGAATTTGACGGCGCAGGTGCGGAATATTGCGGAAGTGACGAAAGCGGTGGCAAATGGTGATTTATCGAAGAAAATCACCGTCGATGTCAAAGGCGAAATTCTCGAACTGAAAGACACTATTAACGTGATGGTGGATCAGCTTAATTCCTTTGCTTCTGAGGTAACGCGGGTGGCGCGGGAGGTGGGAACTGAGGGTAAATTGGGCGGTCAAGCTGAGGTGAAAGGAGTTGCGGGAACTTGGAAAGATTTAACCGACAATGTAAACTCGATGGCGGGAAATTTGACAGCGCAAGTGCGGGGTATTGCTAAAGTTGTGACGGCGGTGGCGAATGGCGATTTGAAGCGGAAATTAATGCTGGAAGCTAAGGGAGAAATTGCGACTCTGGCAGATACGATTAACGAGATGATCGACACGCTGGCGACGTTTGCGGATCAAGTTAGTACGGTAGCGCGGGAGGTGGGAATTGAAGGGAAGTTAGGCGGTCAGGCAAAGGTTCCCGGGGCGGCGGGAACGTGGCGAGATTTGACGGATAATGTGAATGAATTGGCGGCGAATTTGACTACTCAGGTGCGCGCGATCGCCGAAGTGGCAATTGGTGTTACTAAAGGCGATTTAACGAGGTCAATTTCCGTGGCTGCTGAAGGAGAAGTGGCGATCGTCAAGGACAACATCAACCAGATGATTGCCAATCTCCGGGAGACAACGCAGAAGAATACCGAGCAAGATTGGCTCAAGACCAACCTCGCTAAGTTCACTCGAATGCTGCAAGGTCAGCGAGATTTAGAGACTGTTTCTAAATTAATTTTATCAGAACTAACGCCACTGGTTTCTGCTCAGCATGGCGTCTTCTTTATGATGGAAACTGTAGAACACGACCCCTTCCTCAAACTGTTAAGTACCTACGCCTACCGGGAACGTAAAAGCTTAGGAAATAAATTCCATTTAGGCGAAGGTTTGGTCGGACAGTGCGCCCTGGAAAAGGAACGAATACTGTTGACAGAAGTGCCGGACAACTACGTTAAAATTAGCTCGGGTCTGGGAGAATCTACGCCGCTGAATGTCGTGGTTTTACCTGTACTGTTTGAAGGGCAGGTGACAGCGGTAATTGAGCTAGCTTCGTTCCGCCGCTTCAGCGAAATTCACTTAACATTCCTCGACCAACTCACGGAAAGTATCGCCATTGTTTTAAATACAATTGCGGCGAGTATGCGGACGGAAGAGTTGCTGAAACAGTCGCAATCTTTGGCTGAAGAGTTGCAAGCTCAGCAAAAGGAACTAACGGAAACTAACAAGCGGCTAGAACAGCAAGCGCAGTTGCAGCAGACGAATGAGGAACTGCTGAAGAAGCAGCAGGAAGAGTTGCAACAAACGAATGAAGAACTAGAAGAGCAAGCTGAATTGCTAGCACTACAAAATAAGGAAGTTGAGCGGAAAAACCGAGATATCGAACAGGCGAGGGGGTTATTGGAAGAAAGAGCCGAACAGTTGGCTTTAACTTCTAAGTATAAGTCGGAGTTTCTGGCAAATATGTCTCACGAGTTGCGAACTCCGCTGAATTCGCTGTTGATTCTCGCTCGCTTGCTTTCTGACAATACTGAAGGCAATTTGACTCTGAAGCAAGTTGAATACACGCGCACAATTTACTCGGCGGGAACAGATCTGTTAGGGCTGATTAATGACATCCTGGATCTCGCTAAGATTGAATCAGGCACGATGTCGGTGGAAATTGAGCAAGTGTTGTTTGCCGACTTGCGAGATCATTTGGATCGAACTTTCCGCCAAATCGCCCAGGATAAGAAGTTGAGTTTTCAAATAGAGCTTGAGGGTGGGTTGCCAAAAGGTCTCTATACTGATGCTAAACGGCTGCAACAAGTTTTGAAGAATCTGCTCTCTAATGCGTTTAAGTTTACAGAGCGGGGTGAGGTAAAATTGCGTGTCGAAGTAGCGCGGGAAGGGTGGAGTTTAGAGATAGAAAGTTTAAGGAGTTCCCCTACTGTTTTGGCTTTCTCAGTTAGCGATACGGGAATTGGGATTTCTGCTGAAAAACACAGGGTTATTTTTGAGGCTTTCCAACAAGCTGATGGTAGCACTAGCCGCAAATACGGGGGTACGGGTTTGGGTTTGTCAATTAGTAGAGAAATCGCTAATCTATTAGGCGGAGAAATTAAATTGACAAGCCGCCCGGGTGAGGGTAGTAGGTTCACGCTTTATCTGCCCCAAACTTACCAAGAATCGCGAATAATCAATGAGGGAGAATCGGGAACGGGCAAGCAAACGGCTCAATTGCCGGCTGCTATTTCTTCAGCAGTTCCTGCGCCGAATTTCCACTTGCCGATCGCCCCTTATCCATCACCTATGATCGCTGATGACCGGGAAACTGTCGAGCTGGGCGATCGCGTGCTGTTGATTATTGAAGATGACGTGAACTTCGCTCGCATTCTTTTGGATATGGCGCGAGATCAAGGTTTTAAAGGTTTAGTGGCTTTGCGGAGCGATATCGGTTTGGCGATGGCGCGAGAGTTCAAGCCAACTGCAATTATGCTGGATCTCAATTTGCCTGTGATGGATGGCTGGACAGTGCTGGATCGCTTAAAGCACGATCCGAATACGCGCCACATTCCGGTTCACATTGTATCCGTTGAAGAAGGGCGGCAGCGCAGTTTGCAGTTAGGGGCGATCGCCTATTTGCAAAAACCTGTTAGCAGCGAAGCTCTAAGCAAAGCTTTGACTGATATTAAGGGTTTTGTCGATCGGCGAGTCAAAAATCTGCTAGTTGTAGAAGACGACGAAACGCAGCGTCTCAGCATTGTGGATTTAATCGGCAATCACGATGTTGTAACGACGGCTGTGGGGAGCGGTGCAGAGGCGCTAGAAACTTTGCTATCAGGGCATTTTGACTGCATTGTACTCGATTTGGGACTGCCAGATATGACTGGTTTTGAACTGATCGAGCAGATCAAGAAAGATGCAACTTTAAAAAGTCTGCCGATTATTGTTTATACAGGCAAAGAGTTGACGAGAGCCGAAGAAACTCAACTGAAGCGCATGGCTGAAACAATAATTGTTAAAGATGTGCGATCGCCGGAACGTTTGTTAGATGAAACAGCTTTGTTCCTGCACCGAGTTCAAGCAGATTTGCCGGAACCGAAGCGCCAAATGCTCGAGCAATTGTATCAAACTGATTCGACGCTCGCGGGCAAAAAAGTCTTGATTGTTGACGACGATATGCGGAATATTTTCGCGCTGACGAGTATGCTGGAGCGCCATCAAATGGAAATTGTGTTTGCTGAAAACGGCAGACAGGGCATTGATACATTGCAAAATACGCCTGGTATAAATATTGTGTTGATGGACGTGATGATGCCAGAGATGGACGGTTACGAAACAATGCAAGCAATTCGTAATATGCCTCAATTCGCTTCCCTGCCCATGATTGCTCTTACTGCCAAAGCTATGAAGGGCGATCGGGAAAAATGTATCGAAGCTGGCGCTTCTGACTACATTACCAAACCTGTTGATACCGAACAGTTGCTCTCGCTGCTGCGTGTTTGGCTTTATCGATAATGGAAAGAAGGAAGAAGGAAGAAGGAAGAAGGAAGAAGGAAGAAGGAAAAAAGAGCAATTATGAAACAACCAATTCCCAAGTCCCAATAATTCGGCTACGCTCGCGTACAAGTTCCCAAGTCCCAATAACCAAGTCCCAATTCCCAATAACTAATTAAAAATGCCCCCAAGTCATGAACTTGAAACAATCGAAATTCAACTCCTACTAGAGGGAATGTTTCGCTATTACGGATTTGATTTTCGCAATTATGCTCTGGCCTCTCTCAAGCGCCGCATTTGGAAAACTATTCGCTCGGAACACCTTACCAGTGTCTCGGCACTCCAGGAAAAGGTACTCCACCATCCGGGCTACCTAGACCGTTTCCTGGTGGACATTTCTGTCAATGTAACGGCGATGTTTCGCGATCCCAGCTTTTACATTAGTTTCAGAAATAAAGTGGTGCCGCTGCTGCGTACTTATCCTTTTATTCGGATTTGGCACGCTGGATGTTCAACGGGAGAAGAAGTCTATTCTATGGCAATCTTGCTGCAAGAAGAAGGACTTTATGACCGCTGTAGGATTTACGCTACTGATATGAATGAATTAGTGTTGAAAACAGCAAAAACAGGTATCTTTCCCCTGAGACAAATGCAAGAATATACGCAACTCTACCACCAAGCAGGGGGTAAAAAAGCGTTTTCTGAGTATTACACTGCTGCTTATGAAAATGCAATTTTTCGCTCTTCTCTGAAAGATAACATTGTCTTTGCTCACCACAACTTAGCAACGGATACTTCTTTTAATGAGTTTAATGTAATCTTGTGCCGGAATGTGCTGATTTATTTCAATTCATCCCTCCAAGATCGGGTACACAAGCTTTTTTATGACAGCCTGGCGATGTTTGGAGTTTTAGGGCTCGGACATCAGGAGTCTCTAAATTTTACAGTTTATGAAAAACACTATGAAGCAATTGAACGTAGTGATAAACTCTACCGCAGAATTAAATAAAAAAAAGTTTGAAATAGTGGTTGTTGGCACCTCTTTGGGAGGGCTACAGGCTCTGACTGTGCTGCTGGCAAATTTGCCGCAAAGCTTTCCTTTGCCTGTAGTTATTGTCCAACACCGCCATAAGAGTTCTCAGGATAGGCTTAGTGATTTTTTACAAAAGCAAAGTTCTCTCCAAATTACAGAGGCAGAAGACAAAGAGCCGATCGCCCCAGGACGGGTTTATTTGGCTCCTGCTGACTATCACTTGCTCATAGAATCGCCCCGCGAGTGGAAGCAAAGCGTGTCTGAAAACGACTTTACAAGTTGGGGGAGGGTTGCATTGGAGCCAATGCACAATTCAAAATCACCAATCGTCTGTCGCGG
Source organism: Microcoleus sp. MOSTC5 (assembly GCF_036701825.1). Lineage (NCBI taxonomy): Bacteria > Bacillati > Cyanobacteriota > Cyanophyceae > Oscillatoriales > Microcoleaceae > Microcoleus > Microcoleus sp. MOSTC5. Next base: position 39,719 of record NZ_JAUBRK010000038.1, read on the forward strand.
AACTGCTACATTTGCACTATCAACTGAGGGCCCTGTGTGTTATGCGCGGCCCTCAATCGATGTGCTGTTTGAGTCTGCTGCGGATGCCTTTGGGGAGAAAGTTATCGGGATAATTTTAACGGGAGCTAATTCTGATGGCAGTGAAGGGCTGGCAAAAATTAAAGCTGAGGGAGGATTGACATTTGTGGAGGAACCGGCCTCGGCTCTATGCCGGACCATGCCGGCCTCCGCGATCGCAAATGTTGAAGTAGACTGGATTTTACCCCTCTCTAAAATTGCTCCCTGTTTAGTCAAGTTGCTAAGAATTAAAGATTAAAAAATTTATGAATGTGCAGCTCCCCGATCGAGTAAATGTCCTTTTAGTTGACGATCGCCCAGAAAATTTGGTGGCTCTAGAAGCTATCCTCAACAGCCCCTCTTATAATCTAGTACAAGCTAATTCGGGCGCAGAAGCTCTGAGATGTCTGCTTAATGAAGATTTTGCGGTAATTTTGCTTGATGTGCAGATGCCGGGAATGGATGGATTTGAGACAGCAACATTGATCCGCTCTAGAGATCGATCGCGATCGACTCCGATTATTTTTATCACAGCATTCAGCAGTAATGACACCCACGTGTTTAAAGGTTATTCTTTGGGTGCGGTGGATTACCTCTTCAAACCCTTGGAACCGGAAATATTGACATCTAAGGTGCAGGTATTTGTGGAATTGTTCCAAAAAACAGTCGAAGTGAAGCAGCAAGCAACACAGTTAGCTGCTGTTAATAGTGAACTAACTAAAAGTGAAGAGCGGTTTCGCACTTTGTGCGCTTGTTCGCCGCTGGGAATTTACTTAGCTGACGTTGAAGGCCGCTGTACTTACATGAATCCCCGCTGTCAAGCGATTTCCGGTTTAATTTTGGAGTCAAGTTTGGCAGAGGTTTGGCAGCGATCGGTTCATCCAGACGATCGCGATCGCGTAGTGGCACATTTGTCAGCATGGATAGAAGAAGGGCAGGAATATTCTAACGAGTTTCGATTAGCTGTTAGCGAAACTGTGCGTTGGATTCACGTGCAGTCGTCGCCAATGTTTTCAGATTTGGGAAAACTGATCGGTCACGTGGGCACGGTGAGAGATGTCACTCACCGCAAGCAAGCAGAGGAAGAACGCGGCAGACTAATCCGCGAACAAGTGGCGCGGCAGGAAGCTGAGAGAGCTAACCAGATGAAGGATGAATTTCTCGCCATTCTTTCTCACGAACTCCGCACTCCTTTAAATGCAATTCTCGGCTGGTCCAGGCTGCTTCGTGCAAAAAAATTTGACGGCGAAACTATTGATAAAGCTCTAGAAACAATTGAGCGCAATGCTAAATCTCAAGCTCAACTTATAGAAGATATTTTAGATGTTTCGCGGATTCTGCGAGGGAAACTAAATTTAAATAAGCATCCGATTCGGTTGGAATCTGTGATCGAGCTGGCAATTGATTCTTTGCGGCCGCTGGCTGAAGAAAAATCAATACTCCTAGAATTAACGTACAGTCCAAATGTAGGTGAAGTTATCGGCGATTTCGATCGCTTGCAGCAAATTGTGTGGAATTTGCTGTCAAATGCGATTAAGTTTACTCCCCAAGATGGTAAAGTAGAGGTGCGGTTGGAGTCCGTTGGCGATGAGGCTCAAATTCAGATAATTGATAGCGGAATTGGTATCGCTCCTGATTTTTTGCCTTATGTTTTCGATCGCTTCCGCCAAGCTGATAGCAGCACAACTAGGTCTTACGGGGGATTGGGACTGGGATTGGCGATCGTCCGTCACTTGGTGGAACAGCACGGCGGTAAGGTGGATGCAGAAAATAATCCGGGCGAGGGTGCGAAATTTACGGTGGCTCTACCTCTTGCACAGAGGAAGGCCCGAGGTGCAGAGGATGGTTGGTCGCAGCTCAATGAGCCGGCAGAGGCTCCCCCAGCTCTGGTTAATTTGCAGTTGCTGGTGGTGGATGATGACGATGATACGCGGGAGTTTTTGATTGCTTTACTGGAGGAGGAAGGAGCTATGGTGCGATCTGCCGCATCGGTGGCCGAGGCTCTAGCTGCACTGGAGAGTTTTTGGCCGGATGTGCTGCTGAGCGACATTGGAATGCCCGGATCGGACGGCTACGAGTTGATCGCGCGGGTGAGAGAAATGGAAGCGCTCAGGGGTAGAAAGATGCCTGCGATCGCCCTGACGGCCTACGCCAGAGAGTCCGAGCGCCAGCAAGCGCTGCAAGCTGGTTTCCAGATGCACTTATGTAAACCAGTTGAGGTAACTGAGTTAATTGCCGGAATTGCTAACCTCGCAGGAATACTCGAAAATCCCGAGCCGACGGACTCGGCGGTTGAAACCGCTTTTCTGACCCCCCAATCCCGTGCCGATTACTGATAATAATATTAAGCTAGTTTAAAGGATAAGCGATCGACAGTTCGGAACAAGGCACCCGTTTTTCCCCAAAAAGCCGGATATTTGCTGTTTTTTTGCTTCAACCTGCCGTCAAAGTACAAAATTACCCGCCAATCAATACATGAATATTTTTAGCAGTCTGCTTTCTGGGCCAACTCAAGCACCCCAAGTCAAAAAACAGCGTCGAGGCATTGAAATTAAGTCGGAACGCGAAATCGAAATTATGCGGCAGGCCGCGAAAATCGTGGCAACGGTACTCAAAGAAATTTCCCAAATGGTGAAACCGGGAATGACTACTGCTGATTTAGATGCTTATGCGGAAAAACGCATCCGTTCTATGGGTGCAACTCCGAGTTTTAAAGGCTATCAAGGTTTTCCCGGATCGATTTGCTCTAGCATTAATAACGAAGTTGTTCACGGCATTCCCAGTGCCAAAAAGGTAATTCGGGCAGGAGATGTTCTCAAGGTAGATACTGGGGCATATTATCAAGGTTTTCACGGCGATTCTTGCATCACGATCGCAGTTGTGGAAGTGACTCCAGAATCTGCAAAATTAATCCGAGTCGCAGAAGAAGCTCTCTACAAAGGCATCGAACAAGTGAAAGCTGGAGCGTATTTGCTCGATCTGGCTGGTGCGATCGAAGATCATGTCAAAAGCAACGGTTTTTGCATCGTTGAGGATTTTACCGGCCACGGTGTGGGGCGAAATTTGCACGAGGAACCGTCGGTTTTCAATTTCCGCACCCGCGAAATGCCGAACGTGAAATTGCGATCGGGGATGACATTGGCGATCGAACCGATTCTGAATGCGGGTTCTAAGTACACTCGGACGCTTTCTGACAAGTGGACTGTTGTAACGGTTGACAATGCTATGTCGGCTCAGTTTGAGCATACTGTGTTGGTGACGGAAATAGGCTATGAAATTTTGACCGATCGTTCAAAAGTTTAAGTGGAAGGGTTCAAGAATAATTTTGAGTTTTGAGTTTTGAGTTTTGAATTAAAGATTTAATAAGTTTTTAATCGTTAGATCAAAACACAACTCAAAACTCTAGAGTTTAACAACAATTTTTTGAGCTCCTTCGAGAGATGGAGTGACAATAAGAGTTAAATGCGGCTAAATTAAAAGATACTGGTAAAGCGTAAGGGTAAGAGATATGTCAGCACGATTATTATTGGTAGACGATGAACCGGGCTTGCGGGAAGCGGTACAAGCTTATTTGGAAGATAGCGATTTTGCGGTTGAGGTTGCCAGTAATGCTCGGGATGGGTGGGAACTCTTGCAGCAGCACAATCCGGATTTGGTGATTTCAGACATTATGATGCCGCAGGTGGACGGTTATCAGTTTCTCAAGCAAGTGCGGGAAGATCCTCGCTATAAGGCTTTGCCGGTGGTATTTTTAACTGCTAAGGGAATGACGAGCGATCGCATTCAGGGCTATCAAGCAGGCTGCGATGCTTATCTTTCTAAGCCCTTCGATCCCGACGAGTTAGTAGCAATTGTAACGAATTTGCTGGCCCGCCGCGCGGCTGCTAAGGAGACGGGCGAAAGTGCTGAAAGTCCCGATATTGCTGCTTTGACAAGCCAAATGGCGAGAATTGAGTCTTTGCTGAGCGGGCGGAGTTCGATAGCCCAAAGTCCTTCGCCAATTAAAATTGATTTGACTCCGCGAGAACAAAGTGTTTTGGATTTGGTTGCTCAAGGTTTGATGAATAAGGAAATTGCCCGCCGCTTGGAAACTAGCGTGCGGAATGTGGAAAAGTACGTCAGCCGTTTGTTTAGCAAAACGGGTACTAACAGCCGTACTGAGTTGGTTCGCTTCGCTCTCGAACACGGCTTGACTAAGTAGAAGCCCTATCGACTTTGCTGGAGGCTCTGTTTCGCCGCTCTGCGTTACCAGGCTCTTCCCATTTGTGACAGCTTAAGCTTCTAGTCCGCCAAGGAATGAATTCGACGGGGTTAATAGCTAAAGTCCTCGTTATGAGGACTAATGAGTTCTTCAGTCCTCATAGCGAGGACTTTAGCTTTGAGACAGGGGTTTCAACAAGAGCCGGACTATCGGTTTGACGTTAAGTTGTCAGGAATGAGCTCTTCCTGGTAACGAGAATTATGCAAAAAATTAAAAATGTTAAGATATAAATATTGACAGATCTTCGGTGGCTGTGTTATGTCACATCAGCTTGCTGGTGGCAGCGCGGGGTGCGAAGACTGGTGTGCGATTCCCTACGGGATAGCTACGCCGCGCGTACTTCTCACTGCTTTGAGTCTGAGATGAGCACTCGCAAAGGCTGGGGAATTACTTAACGGGAAAACCTGACTGTTTAAGAGTTTTCACGTAGTAAATAGAAAGGCAAACAGTTGACCGGATACCCTCCGTAAAGCACACTTCTAGCGAAGTGTCACACATGAGGTTATATTTTCTCAGAAAAGAAACCACTATTCATTAATGACAGCGCAGGAAAGTAGCGGCGGATGTTGAATTTATAGCACTACCCAAGTTTAGTTTATACCAGGAGGATAGCATGAGGAAAATCACGGCGCGACAAACGATAAGTGCCATAGTAGCACTGCCGATCGTACTAATGGCCAATACAACTCAAGCTTTTGCCGCTGATACCAGTCAGAAAATAGAGCCAATTAAGAAAGTATCGGATTTGGGCGATGAGCTTGATTTTGATATTGGCGCACCAATAACAATCAGCATTGAAGAAAGCGAGGATTGGGATGAACCTGATTTTGCAGCTACTTTAGATATGGAGATTAGTAAATTTATGACAAACAATCTTCAAGCTGTAATTGATGAGCCGCCGCCGGTAGTTTATCTCAGTGCGGCGAGGGGTCAGTCAAGCAAGGAATGCCGCATTTCAGCGATATGCGAATAACTGAATCGGATTTGCGCGATTTGGGCGATGCCTGGGAACCCCGCAAACTACGACTCTTTGGCTGGGTACAATTTGAGCCACCATCAAGATTTCTGTAAAATCCGGTTGATTTTGCTGAGAATATGCGAATAACAGAGTATGTATTTTTTGGGTATGCTTTAATTTGAGCCGCTACAACAATAAGTATGCAGGCAGAAATAAACTTAACTAATTGATGGTTCCCGGTGATGGGAAATTGCAAAAACGGGCATAAATCAACTTAACTATGCGATGGTTCGCTGTGATTTGCGAACGCAAAAACTGGTACAAATAAGCTGATAGCAACCGCAAAAACGGTTAGTTATGACGTTTTTAATTGCACTTTCTCCTGCCGTCGATTCCTTCCATCCGTTACATCATGTCCGATCGAGTGACCGCGATTAAAAGGGCGGGTTTTTGAGATTGTCAATTATTGGCAGATATTTTTCGTGAACCCGCCCCTACCGTATTAGGGGTAATCGACCGGACATAATATTACATCCGTTAAATAATCCGTTGCCGAACTTCCATCCGTTACATCCGTTAAATAATCCGTTGCCGAACTTTGTTTCCTCAGCAGTTGACAGCACCTATTCTGAGAATATTTTTCAAATATTAATTATGATTAATTCGCACTGCCAGCAAGATACCGCAGCACAGCAAAACAAAAGTTCGCTGCAAACTCTCTCCCGAACTCTGAGAATGTCTCAGGGGCAATTTTCGCTGATTTTGGTGCGGTGCAATTACAGTGCGATGAGAGAGGAAACTGTACGGCAATTGCGAGAGGAGTCTGGTATCGAGATTCGAGAAATTGTCCTCCCGGCATCTGTTAAAACTCTTTACACGACGATAGAAACCGAACTTTCCGGCAGCCAGCCGTCAGCTTTAATGGTGTTTGGATTGGAATCGGTAAGCGCGATCGATCGAGTCCTGACTTCTACCAACTACGTTAGAGAAGAATTTCGGAATAATTTTCCCTTCCCGGTGGTGCTGTGGGTGACAGACAAAATTTTAAAAAAGCTGATTCGGTTAGTAACAGATATCGAGACTTGGACGACAACTGTTGAATTTGTGCTCGGTCCAGACGACTTGGTGGATTTCCTGGGCAAAAGTGCCGATCGCATTTTTTCCCACATTTTAGAAAGCGGCAATTGGCGTTTAAGTAATTCTGCCATTCTCGGAAGCAACTCTTTGAGTGAATTAGAGTCCGCTAGCCAAGACTTGCAAACTTGCAACATCAGGTTAGAACCAGCTATTGAAGCAAGTTTGCAATTTATTCGCGGTCGGCACGAATATGCTTGTCACCGCATCCCGGATGCTCTTGCATTGTATCAAAAAAGTCTCAATTTTTGGAAGTATCAAGTACCATTTATTGGCGCAAAGACAGAATTTAGCAATTTGTTATTTACCGTTCATCCGGCCCCGGTGTTAGAGGGAATTATGCTATTCCACATCGGTCTTTGCTACCGCTTCCAAGCAGAAATACACCGCAGCGGGAACCGTCCTTACTGGACGGAAGCTAAGAATTATTTTCAGGAATGTATAGATGTTTTAGAACGCGCCGGACGGTCGGATGCAGTTGGTATATTCATCAATCAACTCGGCGAAGTATTACAGCATTTAGAAGATTGGGATGCACTCTGGAATTTAGCTATCAAAGCTCGGAGGTTACATCAAAAGATGGAAAATTCAGCAGTTAATTTGGCTCAAGATTACGGCTTTTTGGCTAGAGTAGCCTTAGAGCAAAAGAACTGGCAAGGGGCAAAAGAATGGGCTTTAGTCGCTCTAAACGTTCTCAACTCGAATTTAGAAGCGACGGGACAGGGAACGCCTGTAAAGTCGCAGCATCAAGGCCTATATCTGTTAATTTTAGCAGAGGCCCAGAGCCAGTTGGGTGAGATGGAGGAGGCGATCGCGCATTTAGAGCTTGCTCGCTCGGAAACCGAACCTTGCTACAACCCGCAACTGTATTTGCGGGTTTTAGAAATGCTGCGATCGCTCTATTTTCAGCGGGGAGAATATCTCGAAGCATTTCAAATTAAGCAAGATTATCGAGGGGTGGAACATACATATCGGTTCCGAGCTTTTATTGGAGCCGGAAAGTTGCAGCCGCACAGAGAAGCGGTTAATTCCGTTGCCGAAACTATTGCCGATGCTGCTACTATTGCTGACGAAATTACTGCTTCCGGCAGAGAACAAGACCTGAATCGCTTGATATATAGGATGAATAATACCCCCGACAAACTGACAGTAATTTACGGTCAGTCTGGAGTTGGTAAAAGTTCAATAGTCACCGGAGGATTAGTACCGGCTCTCAAACAAAAAAAAATAGAAATGCGGACTGTTTTGCCCGTAGTGCTGCAAGTTTACAACAACTGGCCGCGGGAATTGACCAGACAGTTATCTGCTCTTAAAGCTGAAATATTCGATCCGGAAATTTCCGAAGCCTTACCAGAAACTGCTCCGGTAGATTTTCCAGTAGAAGCAGACCCAGCCAAGGAAAATCTTATTTCGGGATTTCACGGTGGAGCGATTGGGAATAATGAGGATCGAAGGGAGCAGTCACAGCCAGTAGAATTAATAATAGAACAACAGGCTATCGAATACGAAAACATTATCAAGGATCTGCAAAGAAATTCTGAACATTTAGTGACTGTGCTGATATTTGACCAATTTGAAGAATTCTTTTTTGTGTGGAAAGAGCCAGAGGCAAGACAAAGATTTTTTGATTTTTTGCGGGAATGCTTGAAAATCAAATACTTAAAAGTCGTCCTGTGTTTGCGGGAAGATTACCTGCACTATTTGCTGGAATTTTCCCGACCCAAAAACCAGAAAGAATTCGTTAACAATGATATTTTGGAGGACATTCTCAGCAAAAACATTCTGTTTTATTTGGGAAATTTTTCGCTGGTCGATGCGCGATCGGTAATTCGCACTTTAACTGAACGAGCGCAGTTTTACTTAGAACCAGAACTGATTGAAGAATTAGTTAAAGATTTAGCTGGAGAATTGGAAGAAGTCCGCCCGATCGAACTACAACTTGTCGGCGCTCAACTGCAACAAGAGAACATTAGAACTTTAACTCAATATCAGGAACTCGGCAACAATCCGCAACAAAAATTAGTCGAAAGATTTCTGGAAGAAGTCATCAAAGATTGCGGTCCTGAAAATGAAGTAGCGGCGCGCCGAGTTTTGTATTTGCTAACAGATGAAGAGGAGATACGTCCCCTAAAAACCCGCGCCGAATTAGCCTCGAATTTAGCGACATTTGCCGAAGCTGATAAATTAGATTTAGTCTTAGAACTGTTAGTAAACTCTGGCTTAGTTTTTCGGTGGACGGAACTGCCGGCAGAGCTTTATCAGCTCGTTCACGATTATTTAGTTAGCTTCATTCGCCTGCAGCAAGAATTAGATCAAAAGGCAGAATTTGAGGAACTGCGAAAGCAAAACCAAATTAACCGAGATGAAATTGAACAAATTCGCAAAGACAGAGAGCAAGATGCTTTGCTGTCGGAAGCTAGAGACAAACAGTACCAAGCGGAAGCTCAACTTTACCACGCTCGGAAATGGCAATTGCGGGCGGCGGTTTTAGGAGTGCTTGTACTCGGAGGTGTTTCGGCGATGGCATTCGAGCAAGCAAAATTAGCAGAAAGCGCACGGCAAGAAGCAGAAACCAGTCGGACTGATGCCCTAAATTCGGCGTCGGAAGCTTTGGTGCTTTCTAATGAAAAAAATCAATTAGGAGTGTTGGGAAATAGTATCAAAATTGGTCGTGGTTCTCAGAAAAGTACAGCGCTGCCTGTGGACACTAAAAATCAAATTTCTGAAAGACTCAGACAAGCAGTTTCCGGTGTGCAAGAACGCAACCGTTTCGAGCAGCACAGCAAGTTTGTTTTGGATGTGAGTGTCAGTCCCGACGGCAATTCAGTTGCTTCGGCAAGTGCTGACAAAACTGTTAAATTGTGGAGCAAAGAAGGTAAGTTATTAAAAACTTTCAATCACCCGGATAGCGTGACGAGTGTTAGTTTTAGTCCCGATGGGAAAACGATCGCTACTGGTTGTGCCGATCGCACAATTAGAATTTGGCAAGTAGATAACGACAAAAATGCGATCGGCATTTTATCCAGCCACCGCGATATCGTCACCAGCGTCAGTTTCAGTCCCGACGGTAAAAACCTAGCTTCCGCCAGTCACGACAACACCCTCAAAATCTGGAACCTTGCGAACAAAAAATTGCTGCAAACCTTAACCGGACACAAAGACTGGGTGCTCGGCGTCAGTTTCAGTCCCGACGGGCAAACAATTGCCTCAGCAAGTGTTGACAAAACTGTAAAACTTTGGAACCGAGAAAGTAAAACCCAGAAATTTAAAATTAATCCCAAAACATTAACCAATCATTCTGGAATTGTTTACAGCGTTAAGTTCAGTCCTAACAGTCGAGAACTCATCTCAGCAAGTGCCGACACCACAGCCAAAATTTGGAACCGAAATGGTGAGGAAATCAGAACTCTCAAAGGACACAACGATGAAGTTGTCAGCGCGAGTTTCAGTCGCGACGGCGAAAAAATTGTCACCGGCAGTGCAGACGATACGGTGAAAGTTTGGAGTCGCAGCGGCACTTTGCTCAACACTTTTCGAGGACATCAAGACGACGTGAGGGCCGTCAGTTTCAGCGGCGATGGCACTATTGCTTCCGCAAGTAAGGACAAAACAGTGAAACTTTGGAAACCGGACAGCACTCCGTTGAATAAGATTTTATCGGGACATGAAGACTGGGTTTATAAAGTCAGTTTTAGTGCTGATGACAAAACAATTGCTTCTGCTAGCGGGGACAAAACAGTGAGACTTTGGCACGCTGACGGTAGTTTATTCAAAACCTTAGAAGGTCACAAGGATTCTGTTACCTGGGTGAGCATTTCGCCTGATGATAAAACTGTTGCTTCGGCTAGCGACGACAAAACGGTGAAAGTCTGGAATTTAAACGGGAAACTGTTAGATACTCTCAGCCACAGCGGCATTGTCAGAAGCGTGACTTTTAGTCCAGACGGAAAGATAATTGCCGCCGCAAGTGCCGATCGCAAATTGTACCTCTGGCGCTGGAACGGTTCTAAAGCAACTTTGTTTGCAAAACTCGATCACAGCAATCCAGTAATTAGCGTTAGCTTCAGTCCCGACGGCAAAACTATTGCTACTGCTACCGCTGCTGAGGACAAGCCAACCGGGAAGAAAAAGGCTTTTGAAATTACCGGAGAAAAGAGAGTTTACCTGTGGCAATTTAACGGTTCGTCGGCGAAAATTCTGAAAACTCTCGACCACCAGGACAGCGTTAAAGATGTTAGCTTCAGTCCCGACGGGAAGACTATTGCTGCTGCTTGCGCTGACAAAAAAGTTTACTTGTGGGGGTTTGATGGAAAGGTGGCAAATTTAACTGAAAAACTCGACCACAGCGATACTGTAGAAAGCGTGAGTTTTAGTCCCGACGGCAAGTTGATTGCGGCCGCGAGTGGGGGAAATACTGTTAAACTGTGGAATTTTGACGGCAAGAAGGCGCTGCTATCTAAGACTTTAGAATCGAGCGATCGGGTGTTGAGCGTTACTTTTAGTTCGGACAGCAAAACTCTGGCTTTTGCTAGCAGGGATAGAAGTGTAATTTTGTGGCCTGTGGAGAATTTGGAATTGAATAATATTATTGCTCGGAGTTGCGAATGGTTGGGAGATTATTTGCAGAATGACCCGAATGTTGCTGAGGGCGATCGACTGCTTTGTCTTGGGTTTGGGAAACAGGCGTTAAATAAGAGGAAGTAAACCTGGTTTGTAGTGAGGAGTTCATTTCTCTCTCTGCGGATGAAGAAGGACTTGCATTCTTTACAGCTAACCTATAGTTTAATTTAGATTAAAATCTCTATCTGTTGACTGGTGTTTTTGGCTGTAAATTTGCGGTAAAATTCCAGTAATAAACTTAACTCCTTTGGCGGTTCGCCCGCCGCATCAATCCGCAATTCCACCAAAAGGTAAACCGCATGGATGTCAATTCCCAAAATGTCCAACCAATCCCGCCATTCCACGAGAAAAATGAGGAAACGCCAGACATAGGCGGCGGTTTGCCCGTAATAGAGTTTTGGGCAAAACATACATTGTCCCCGGAAGGCCCAAAACTTTGGAAAACTTTGCTGCACAAAAGTGCTTGTTTGTCCTGTTCTTGGGGCACTGGGGGGCAGAAAGGAGGTTTTACGAATGAAGAGGGCGAAAAACTTCAGCGCTGCATGAAAAGTGTGGAAGCAATCTCCGCTGAAATCAAGCCGGCTATCTCAACTCAATTCTTTGAAAAGAAGAGTATTGCACAACTTCAGCAATTAACTTCAATGGAAGCCGATAGGTTGGGAAGGCTGAGTTTTCCGATGATTTTGCGGGCTGGTTCATCTCATTACGATCGCATTTCTTGGGAAGAAGTTTATCAAATTGCCGAAGCTGCCTTTCGCAAAAACCCCGAACGAGTGGCATCCTACAGTTCTGGCCGTTCTTCCAACGAAGCGGCTTTTCTGCTGCAATTGATGATGCGGGCGATGGGTTCCAATAACTTAGCAGATTGTTCAGATCTCTGCCACGCTCCCTCGACAACCGGGTTAAGCGAAATGTTTGCCACCCGCACCTCGGTAGTGAGTCTAGAAAACTTGAAGGAAGCAGATTGCGTCGTACTCGCGGGCAGCAATTCTTCCTACAACCATCCCCGCTTGATGAACGAATTGATTAAACTTCGCGACAAAGGCGGTAAAATAATTGTAATTAACCCGGTCATGGAAATCGGGTTAGTCAAGTTTGGTTCTCCCGCATTTCCCGTCAAGTCGCTCATCCCCGGTTCCGATATTTCCTCGCTATACTTGCAACCAATTCCCGGTAGCGATACGTCGCTATTTGTCGGCATTCAAAAGTCTGTAATCGAACAAGGATTGCTAGACAAAAAATACTTGCAAGCTTATACAGAAGGCTGGGAAGCAGTAGTCCAACACGCCCGCGAAACCTCTTGGGAAACTATTACTGAAACCTGCGGAGTTTCCCGCGCAGAAATTGAGGCAGCCGCCAAAATTATCGGCACTTCACAGCGGGTTGTCTTCGGTTGGGCGATGGGAATTACGCAACACGATAACGGTGTAGATAATGTTTTCAGCATTGCCAATACTGCTTTAATGACAGGAAATGTCGGCAAAGAAGGGGCGGGATTAATGCCCGTGAGAGGACACTCAAACGTGCAAGGATTCGGCTCTATGGGCGTCACTGTGAAGCTGAAAAAAGAAATTCAACAAGCTTTAGAAAAGTTATTGAATCGTCCCCTCAGCTCTGTTAAGGGTTACGAAACTCGATCGCTCATTGAAGCAGCAGATGCAGGCAAAGTCGATACCCTGATCTGTCTGGGCGGCAACTTGTATGGGGCAAATCCAGATTCAAATCAGGCAAAAGAAGCTTTAGGTAAAATTGAAACTATTATTTACCTCGCAACTAAACCGAATTTAGGGCATTTTAGCGGCTTGGCAAAACACAATACAATTGTGATTCCTGTACTGAATCGCTTTGAAAATCCCCATAAAACAACGGTGGAATCTGGGAATAATTTTGTGCGTTTAAATGATGAGGGTGAAACTCATCTCAAAAATGCAGATCTGATTCCAGAGGTACAATTTTTGACGGAATTAGCCAGCCGAATTCACGGCGATTTTCCCGTTGATTGGCGCCAACTTCAAGACACAAAATACGTTCGGCAATTGATTGCTAAAACTATTCCGGGCTATGAAAAGATAGCAACAATAGATGAAACCAAAGAGGAATTTACCATCAGCGGTCGCATTTTTACCGAACCTAAATTCCCTACAGAGTCTGGGAAAGCGAAGATGTTTGTCGCGCCTTTACCTAAGCTGAAATTACCGGAAGCGAAAGAGTTTGGAGTATCGGAATCAACACAGGGTATTGTTGTGGCATTGATGACGGGACGCAGCTATTCTCAGCACAATACTGTCGTCTACAAAATTGATGACAAGTACCGGGGAATGCCGCACCGCAACTGCATTTTGATGAACCGTGCGGATGCAGAAAGCACGGGTTTTCAAGAACATCAGCGGGTTACGGTACAGGGAAATGTGGGGAAAATGGAAAATGTCGAGGTGATTTACGGGGCGGTTCGTGAGGGTGCTGCTTTGATGTTTTATCCTGAAGTTAATGTGATTTTTAACCCGGAAATTGAAAGGCGATCGGGTACGCCTGCTTACAAGCGCGTACCTGCTTTTGTTTATGCACAAGCGTAATCAGAGTGGACACGGCAGTGCCGTTTCCCTACCATTAATTGGGTAGGGAAACGGCATTACCGTGTCCTCCGTTTCTATCACTTTAAACAACTAAAAAATCAGATTCCCCGATCGAACTTAACGCCATTCCCGGTAACAGCGCCAAGACTTGTCCGGTGCTGCCGATCCGAATTTCAGTATCGTTGCCTGAAGGTACGATCGACAGTTGCTCGAATCTCAAACCATCAACTAACACTAACCAATCCACACCATCAGCAAAATCAACAATCGTATCCGTACCCCCATCCGGCTGCAACACAATGTCATCGAAACCGACACCGGTGATAATAGTATCGTTTCCCCGACCGCCCCGCAGCAAATCCCCCCCGCCCCCGCCAGTTAACACATCCATGCCTTTGTCGCCGTAAATATAGTCATTGCCTTCGCCACCGTCCAAACTATCGCTTTGCCGCCCCCCACTAACCGTGTCGTTCCCCGCACTGCCTAGAATACTGTTAGCTAATTCATTTCCAAGTACCTGGTCATTCCCGGGCGAACCTACCAGATTTTCGATATCCGCGCCAAAAGCAATGTACGTGCCAAAGGTTTCAGTTGTATAAAGCCGATCGAGATCAGTACCTAGCGCCCCCTGCGCAGATTGTATATAGTAGCCCAGAGATCCCAAAGCGCTCTTTGCTGTTAGCGGCTTACCCTGATTCATGTCCAAACTATAGACGTTGTTGGCCGGCAGTGCCGAAAAGTCCAAAGTATCACTGCCGCCGCCGTCCCAAATAGTTTGAACCGTATTGAAATTAGTTCTGTCGAATTTGTAAACATCGTCGCCATCGTTAAAGTCGTCGCGCGCGCCGTAGAGATACTGCAAGGCCCGGATGTCATAGGCCATCAAACTCCGGGGTTCTTCGGCGTTGGGGTCGCTAGCTCTGGCATCTAGGGGATTGTAGGACATGATCGTATTTCTCGTATTGTCCTTGTCAAACGGAAGATACGGAAGGTCTTCGGGGTTTCCTGTTAAGCCGCTGCTGGAGTCGTTGTAGTTGCCGGGGTGCTTCAAACCCATCGCATGACCGATTTCGTGAATTAAAGTAGAGTGGCCGTAACTGCCGGGTCCTGCGGAAAAAGCTCTTTCCGGATCGTTTTCAGCGAGCTTTTGGAGGTGGATGGCGACCGCGCCCAACTGACCCGGATAACCACTGTAGGCATAGCCGTCAGCACCCGGCCCGTCAGAAAACATAATTCTGATGTTGCTTTGGGCCGAGTCTGGAACTTCTACAAAGTTGAGCGGCAAGACTGTGGCATAATTGTCCCGCAAGATTTGGCGGACATTCTGTTTGATGCCATCGTTAACTTCCTCAATATTGGTTTCGCTTCTATCTGCAAAATAACTGTCCGAGCTGTCAGCAGTCACAAAACTGTAGGTGATGGTGCCGCCGGGAGCCACGTTCCATTTGTCTGGCTGTTGGGGGTTTGCTCCACTGCTTATCAGCAGAGCATCGATATCGTTAGAGTTGCTGAAGGCGGAAGCTTGAGCGGCCGATCGTTCGGCGCTGGAATCTGAGGTTTGAGCGCGGCTGCTACAGATCGGGCAGCTATGTTTTGAAGCACCTTGCAACAAATCTGAATTGTTATTAGTTAAATCACTCAGAGTGTAAACAGACATGAGGTTCCTTCCAATTCGAGGCAAGAGGATGTTGATTAATATTATTAAATAAACAGATATGAAAGTCAATTAATAAAAATCATGACTTTGACTTCATAAAAATCATATTTATAAATAAATGTTACCAACAAACGATCGGTTGTCACGAATGATTTGAGCTTGCTGCTATTAACTCTTAATTTGCAAGGCTCTACCGCGCCAAGTCCATCCCCAACCGGTTTCGGTTTTAATCGCAGAACCGATCGCGATCGCCGCCACTAACGCACCTCCCAAACCTCCCAACCACCAGTATTTCGTCGGACAGTCAGAAATCTCGGCACCCAAGCGGCGCAAATTGTAATGCTGCCAAATTACGATTACGGATAAACAAATAGTTAACCAGGTAATTGGCAATTGGTAATTGGTAATTGGTAATTGGTAATTGGTGATTGTCAGAATTTCTGCGAAGTCGCCGTTTGCCAGCAAAATACCTAATGCCAACCACGGCATAGGATAAAGAAATAACATAATTGCAGCCATGTAAACCATCAAGCCCCAACTGCGGTTAGCGCCGAGATACAGATTCTTTGTCCAGCCTTCCCACAATGCGTTCCAAGACCGATACATCCGCACGGATGCCAAATTTGACCCGGCATAAAGTCCGAGCTTTAAACCCGCACGTTTGATGCGTCTAGCTAATTCCACATCTTCCACAATTTCGCCGGCAACTGCTTCGTGACCGCCGATTTTTTCGTATGCCGATCGCCTAAATAGCATAAACGGGCCACCCGCAAAAGCGCTGTCAGTTGTCGGATTGTTGACTGCGGTGAAGTCGTAGCAAACTGCTAGGTGATTGAACATTATCGGCTGCACCAACCACTCGGCAAAACACTCGCAAACCAGCGCTGGCATACAGGTTAGCAAGTCTATTTTCTCGGTTTCTGCTGTGGCGATAGCGGTTTCGATCGCCCCCGATTTGAGCCGCACGTCGGCATCGATAAATAATAAGAAGTCTCCGGTTGCTACCTGAACAGCTTGGGTGCAGGCCCAGTTTTTGCCCGCCCAATATTGGCTCGCAGGTCGCGGCTGACCTGCTAATATTTTAAGGCGGGGGTCGTTGAGCTGCTGTTGCAGGGTTTGCCCGATCGCTAGCGTGTCATCTGTCGATCGATCGTCTACAATCAAAACCTCTAGGTTGTCCACAGACAGCGGTGTACTCTCCAAAATGGCGATCGCGCAATCCCGAATATTCTCCGCTTCGTTGTATGCTGGTACGATTACCGAAACTTTGGGGAACTGCGCGGCCCGCCCAGGTGAGAGCGGCGCTGAAATTCTGTCGGTTCGAGGCGCATTTTTGACCGATCGGCGCAAATTCTTAGTGTAAGCTCTACTTACTATGAGAGAAAAGATTAGCAGGGTTAACAATATCAAAGCGAACTGACCTCAAAATTTTGGTGCACAATTTGTCTCCTTAAATATTAAAAAATATTAAAACAAAAAGTTAGCCGATCGCCCGGAAAGTTATTTTGACCGAAAGCATCCAGGATACAAGCCCCCGGATTCATCCGTGGGGTCAATGCTTCAATCTAAAATCTAAAATCTAAAATCTAAAATCGATTGACCGCCTCTTTTGCTATAATTTGTGAGCATCTTTCGGCTCGCCCGCAGCGAGGGGCAAGACCCCTCATCCGGTCAGCGACCGAAAAGCCGAGGATAGATATCAGTTGTCAGAGGAGATTGCAATGGGCGAATTTTTTACAGTCGATGTGTTGGCGAACACGATAGCGATACTCGGCGCTTTGGGTTTTTTCTTTTTGGGATATCAAGCTTTGCAGATGTTGAAAAAATAAAGTATTTAGTAAATAAAGCCGAGTTTGCAGTGGCGGTCGCATCAACTTAAATTCTTGTGAGGTGGGCATCCGGCCCCCCAAAATATGCAATTTAAATCGATCGCAGCGATACATAGAGAGAAAGTAAAGAGCGAGGCTGCGAAGGGTAAAAATAGCAATTCCTGCCGGCAGTGCAACTGTTTCTTGCGAAAATCAACCAAAAAAAGGCTGCGTTATTATCATGGTGAGCCAACTTTTAGATGGACGCTATCAAATCATTGAAGTCATAGAAACAGGAGAATTTGGACAAACCTATCTGGCCAAAGATATTCGCCGTCCGGGGGAACCGCAGTGCTTTGTCAAGCACCTGCGTCCCGGTACCACAGAACCGAAATTAATTAATACTACGCGCCGTCTTTTTCAAAAAGAAGCAGAAGTTCTAGAAAAGCTCGGTCAACACGACCAAATCCCTCAGTTATTCGCTTATTTTGAAGAAAATGAAGAATTTTTCTTAGTTGAATCCTTTGTTGCCGGTCACTCGCTATCAACCGAGATTGTACCGGGAAAACCTCTAACAGAAGAAAAAATGATTTCTTTGCTGAAGGAACTGTTAGAAATTTTAGTGTTTGTACACGGACAGGGAGTAATTCACCGAGATATTAAACCGGCAAATTTAATCCGCCGCTATTCAGACAACAAGTTAGTTTTGATCGATTTTGGCTCGGTGAAAGAAATTCACATCGCTCAAAGGCAAGCGCCGGTAACTGTGCGGATTGGCACGCTGGAATATATGCCGATCGAACAATTTCAATACAACCCGCAACTCAACAGCGATATATACGCTTTGGGAATGATTGGCATCCAAGCAATGACGGGTTTGCCGGCTTACGATTTGCCGAAACTGCGGGATTTGAAAAATTCTAATAAAGGCGAAATTGTTTGGCGGCATTTAGCCACGTGTTCCCAAGCGCTGGCCGATGTTTTGGATAATATGGTGCGCTACGATTTTCGGGAGAGATACCAGTCGGCGGCGGAAGCTTTAGCCGATTTGAGGAAAATTGGCGATCGCTCCCGGGCGCGGATTCCCAAGCTTACAATATATCGCGAAGAAGTCGATCGGCGCAGCAGCAGCCGCGGTGACATTACAGTCGTCGGTCGTAGAATATTAGATGAACTGCGCGTCAGTTTGGAATTGCTGCCAGAAGAAGCAGAGGCGATCGAAGATGAGGTATTGAACCCTTACCGGAAATACAGGGAAAAAGGCGAACGCTACGAACAATCACTGCAAGAAGCAATGCAGCAAGAATATCCCTTTTCTCTGGAAACTCGCGACGAGTTAAAACGCTTGCAGCAAGTTTTAGGGCTTACCGACGAAGATGCCGCGAAAATCGAAGAATTAGTCATTCCTAAATCTTTATTCGCTAAATTGTACAAGGCGATCTCCACAGTTTTGGAGGGACACCGCAACCCCAATCCCCCACCAGCAAGCAGCGCCCCTCAACTCGAATTGCAGGCAAGTCCGGCGGTATCCCCGCAGCTAAATCTGAACGGAAAAACCGATTTGTCGATCGCCCCCACCGCAGCGCTTGTCCCCAAAGAAACTCGCAAATTCAATCCTTATCTCGCCGGGGCAACAATTGCGGCTCTCTTCGCTGCGATCGGCGGAATTTACGGATATCTCAAGTTGCAAGAATGGCAGCAGCAAGTCCAGAAAGAATCTCAACAACTCAATCAAATTGAAGCTCTTTATAAAGCCAGCAATTATGAAGGCTGCATCAGCCAAATACCAACAATTGCCGGCACTTCCAGCAGCTATGCGTCCGCTCAGGAGTTACAGGAACAGTGCCAAGCAGGCTTGCAGTGGAAGAACGCCAAAGTCAAAAATTTCGCTCAGCATTCAGATGCCGTTGGGTCTGTTGCTTTCAGTCCAGACGGCTTAATGTTAGCCAGCGGTTCTAAAGACAAAACCATCCAAATTTGGGATTTAGCTACAGGTAAGTCGATCCGCACTTTTCCAGGAGATTCCTCCACTATTTGGTCGGTTGCTTTTGACTCAAAGGGTACGAAACTGGCTACTGGAACCGGTTTTTGGCGAGTCATGCTGTGGGATTTGAAAACAGGGCAAGTGATTCGCAGTCTCGACCACACTGCTTCTGTTTGGTCTGTCGCTCTCAGCCCCGACGGACAGCTTGTGGCTAGCGGCAGCGGAGACACAACCACGAAGATTTCGGATGCAGCAACTGGCAATGTGATTCAGAATTTGCCCGACCATACAGATTTTGTTTATTCTGTTGCTTTCACTCCAGATGGCAAAAGTTTGGTTAGCGCTTCTAAGGATAAAAAAATTACAATTGTTGATGTAGCAACAGGGGCGTTGCTCAAAACTATTCAGGGACACGGCGAGCCCGTGAGGTCGATTGCTGTTAGCCCGGACGGCAAGACAATTGTTAGCGGTTCCTACGATGAAACTATTAAAATCTGGAATATCGCAACAGGAGATTTAATTCGCTCTATCAACGGACATTCTGACGATATTGTCTCGGTTGCTATCAGCCCCGACGGGAAGTTTATTGCGAGCGGGAGCAAGGATAAAACTATTAAAATTTGGGATTTTGCTACCGGAGAATTGCTGAATACTTTAACCGGACATTCCGATGAAGTTTATGTGGTGGCTTTTAGTCCCGATGGCAAAACTCTTGCTAGCGGTTCTAAAGACAATACTATTAAGTTGTGGCTGAGGTAATCAGAAGGAAGAAGGAACAAGGAAGAAGGAAGAAGGAAGGAAGAAGGAAAAATAGTCCTTGACGCACAGACTATACTTGTAGGGTGGGCAGTGCACACCTTACTACTACAGATAGTGTAACAATTGAAAAGTTGTGTCTACGACTGAAGAAGTCAGTCAACACTCAACAGTCAACAGTCAACAGTATCCATTAGTCATTGGTCATTTAATTGCTGTAATTCAGCTCGGTTTTTAAGGTTGGGGGAAAGTGCCAATAAGGCGTTTCTACTTCGTCCTCAGTTGGATAATTTTCAGTTGAGTTCTCTCGGATTTGAAAAAAGTAGTAGAGGTTAGCCACAGTTAAATCGGATATTTCTTGCCAATTCGAGGCAGCTAAAGCTTGATAGCCAGTAGCGATCGCCTGCCGGCTGACATAAAATTCGTATCTCCGGCGGATTTCCGGCGACACAGCGAAGGTTAGCTGGTCGCGCAAGGATAGAAAGTGAGACTTTTGCTTTAAAGTTTCATAAAGTGAAGGTTCCGCAGCTAATACCGCGAATGTAGTGTGCAAGCTGCTTTTTAAACTATCGCCGCTGAGTTTATCTAAACTAGCTAACTGGTGCTGCTCTTTTGAAGACAAAGTTTGCATCCAATCAACCTCATTTTGCCAAAATTCTATGACACTTAAATCATGACCGAGAATCCTAGTAACTTCGGGAAATAAAAAATCTAGTTCGGGTTCAGATTGACATCCTTTAACAACAGTTAGAATATCTTGACGAATTTTTGATTGGAGTTCCAGCAGGCGATCGCTCACCATATCGTAGGCCCGCTGCAAGTGAAACGTGACCCCGATCGCCTGCTCGATCGCCCAAACACATTCCATTTGCCTGAGCTGTCCGGCAGAACACAGCCCCTCCAACAAACTGGGATTGTCATAAATTTTTAAAGCCTCAAACAGCATATCCCGCCCGGTATTAATTTCGGAATTCCGAAGTTTAAGATCGGGTACTGTCAGGGCTGACTGACAGCGTTTGATAGCTTTAGAAAAAATATCGTAACCGTTAACCACTTTCTGGCGGTGCATTTCAAAACTAGAGTCGTGAGCCACCTTAAAAATCTGCTGGATTACCTCTACCCCCCGATCTTTGAGGATGTGTCTGAGATCGATAAACCCGTCTTTAATTTTTAGTTTCTGGTGCTTTGCCTCTTCTCGAATTTTTAATACTTGGTTGAGGTTTACTGCTGACAAAACTGTACTCGATACAGCGCCAATACCAATGACAGCAGCAGTCGCTTGCATCACTGCCAAATTAATTTTCAGACAGTTAAGCATTCTGTATATTTTTTGAAACCCCTGATGAGTTTGAGCAACCTGCAACGGCGCCACTGTCACGTACACGGGAGCTACCAGCGGCTGTATGGGGCCACCTCCGGCTAACTGTGCGAGCAATCCTAGAACTCCGCGCGAGGATCTAGTTTCAGTTGTTGATTCATAAAAGATTTTTGCGATCTCCACAAACTCCCCTGTCACCGGATCTCTAGCTGCGGGGAGCAATTCTCCTGTTTTGGCAGCAGGCTGTACGAGGTTGCCACTATTGAGTCGCGCCTGAGTTGCAGGGGTGAATAGATAATCCATGTTGTGACTCAGTTTGCATTCAAAAAGGCAGATGTTCTGTATTGTATGCTGTTTAGGGAAACGAGGGATGAAAGGAAATGAATGAGTATCTCAAGGCATTCCAGGCTATTACCCAGTTTAGCGATCGATTGTTGGCAGACGAATATCAATCCGTGGAGATTAAACAGTCAGCTACCCACCTCAGCTTAGATGTGGAACCTTGTATTGAGGAAATTAAGCAATCTGCCCTCAGACTCAAGGGGTTACTTCAGGTATGTTTCAAAGATGTATCTCAGGCTGAGGATGTCTGGAATAGCAAGCCGAGAATTGCTGGAGCATCTCCGGTTGATGTCTGGGAGCAAATTGGCGAACTAAGCGGATGCGATGTGAGAATTCGCAGTTTAGGAAAACAGGGCAAATATGATGCTGTTGTTAAAGTTCGCAAATCGTGGAGCGACAAGGCTACAAAGTTAAAAAATCAGTGGTTTTTGTGGGATAAAAACTATCAAGTATTTCAAAGAGATATTATCGGTTTTTTTGAAAAAGATAATTTGCACAAAGAGTTACGGAATGAAGTTGATTACCAGGCAGAGCGAGTGATTTTAATTATGGAGAATGAACTTAATTTTATTTTTAAAGAATTACAATCTATTGATATAGAAAAATTTGAATTTTGTCTTGAATGCTTCGACATCAAAAGTCAAGCGCGATTTAGAGAGCGACTGCAATCAATAGGTAGCGAGATTGTGTCGAGGTTTACGGAGCCACTGAAATATTTGCCTGATTCTTATATGAAAACTTTTAAAGAAACGCTGAAAGAACCTGTAGAAATTCTGGTTCATAAAAGCAAGATGGGAATCAGTTTGGTCGATTTTGAAGAGTCCTGTAAAGTGATTGGGTCAATTATGGATAATTTGATTTTAGAAATTTTTGAGGAGCGCATGAAACTGGCAATTCAAACAGTTGAAAAAGCGATGAGGTTCTACAATGATTTTTTAGAGAAGCAGGCGCGGTACCAGCAAGAAACAGCCCAACAGCGAGCGGCGGAAAAAGATTGGATCGAATACCAGCGGGAGCAACTCAGGGAAGTTCAGCAGTATATTGAAGCTGTCATCAGTAATTAGTAATTAGTAATTGGTAATTGGTAATTGGTAATTGGTAATACAGGCTGATACCAAATCAGGCTTTAATGCTCCCTTTATTCTTAAGTTCGCGCACCATCCGAACTTCGTTTGTGTAGTGGCGGTTTCAACCGCCGACTCTTATATCTATTTTACCAATTATTAAAAATCGCAGAGACCCGCCCCGGAGACGGCAAGGCCGTATCCTTACAGATGCTCGCGTACAATCTATATGTCTCCCTACTTTTTAGAATTGGTATAAAGGGTGGAGATAAAAAAGCTTAGACTTTAGTTGAAGCTCCCAGTAAAAGCTGTGAAGTCAATCTAAAATCTAAAATCTAAACTCTCCCATCTCAAATCTCAAATCTATTGACCGCTGATTTCGTAAACGATCGCGCCAAAAGAAGCTAAGCTAGCTAAAATTAGCATTCCTGCCGGCATGAATTTTTGAGTTTTAACAAGGCGTACAATAAAGACTATTACTAAAACAGCGGAGATGGCTGCTGCTAATGTTAAACCCCAACTTTGTCCCATGAGTTGTGCGGTGCCGGCAAAAATTAGCAGCGAACCGCTAATCAGGCCCGAAATGAGCGAGGCTTGGCTTTTGGCCTTGATATAACCCATGATGCCGCCAACCAGTGTTAAAATGCCGTAGCCGATCGCTGCTGCTGTACCCAAATTCATTTTTAATCCTCCAGATTTCACTCTTTGCATCTAAATTTATACAGCGCAGCCTGCAATTAGTGTCACGAATTGTTAGAAAATTTATTAAACCCAGTCAGGATATCTAACTGTTATACAATTGCCATTATGTCAGCCCTAACTTCTGGTGCGATCGCCCAAATTCGTTACGTCCAGCGCCAAGCAGCATCCCTGCTGCTGTATCAATCGGTTTTCAAAAGCCCTGCTGGTCAAGCCTTTCTCGACTTGCTGCAAGCCCTCCACCACAGCGAAGTCAGCGGTTTAGACAGTCTTACAGCTTACGGCAACTGGTTCAAAGTTCAGGCTGCTAAAAATCTGAACTGGAAAGATTCTCTGATTTCCGAAATTCTCAAAAACGAAAACCCCTTTTCTCGCCGAGCTCAGGAAACAGATTTTGCGAGTTTGCCCCCCGCCTTGGTGGAAGCAGCGCGACACGATTTACAAGTGCTGCAAAATATTTACGACTGCAGCAGCGATCAGTTGAGCAAGTGGGTGCGGGTAGCGGGTCAACTTGACGCTGTGCCTCCGATTTGGCATTCAGAAAGTGTCAAAGAAAAGGGCGATTTGCCGCTGCACGGAAAACTGGAAAAATGGTCGAGCGCTACGGAATCTTTGGCAGCTTATTACCGACAGTTTGGCACGGGTTTGTTTGCAGAATATCGCGCTTTTGCGTGGCGGGGAGGGCAGTTGGCGAGTATTTCACATCCCGATCGCATAACTTTAAAAGAGTTGGTTTGCTGCGATTGGCAGCGGGATGCTCTTGTGAAAAATACGGAGTTTTTGCTGGCAGGTTATCCGGCTTTGCACGTCTTGCTTTACGGGAGCCGCGGTTCGGGCAAGTCTTCTTTGGTGAAGTCGCTATTAAATGAGTTTGGATCTCGCAATCTGCGCTTGATTGAAGTATCTAAATCCGACTTGCAAGATTTGCCGCTAATTGTCGAGCAGTTGCGGGGAGTTCCTCAAAAGTTTATTATTTTTGTGGACGACCTTTCTTTTGAGGAAGATGATGATGCTTTTAAAGCTCTGAAAGTTGTCTTAGAGGGGAATGTAACTGCTCGCTCTCAAAATGTGGTAGTTTACGCAACATCTAACCGCAGGCATTTAATTCGAGAGTTTTTTGACGACAGGCCTCGCCCCCGCGACGGGGATGAAGTTCACGCTTGGGATACTGTGCAGGAAAAACTTTCATTTAGCGATCGGTTTGGCTTGACTTTAACTTTTGAACCTGCCGATCAAAACACTTATTTAACAATTGTCCGACATCTGGCAGAACTTGCTGGAATCAAACTCGCTGCTGAGGATTTGGAACACCGCGCTAAAGAATGGGCAACTCGTCGCAACGGGCGATCGGGCAGGACTGCGCGGCAGTTTGTTGATTTCCTGAAAGCAGATTTAGCCCTTTTTGACAAGTAGATTGTCGGCGCTGGCAGGGCGGGTTTTACCTGAGATATGGCAAGGCAATTCAGGATCTAAATAAACCCGCCATTGCAGCGCCAAAGGGTGAAAGAAAAATTCTTAATTTTTTCATAATTTTATTGATAATAAATAACTAACAAAATTTGATATAATTATCAAAATCCCCAAAGAAACCTCCAGAGCCAGAACCCATCCTGACTCCATAAATCGACCACTAAATAATGAGGAAAGTATCATGGGTTTATTTGATAAAGTATCGCAGACTCGCCAAGAAACGGACGTAAGGTTAGGGCCTGCCGAAGCATTTGCGGCGATCGCGCTAATTGCCGTAGCAGCCGACGGTTACATCAATGACAGCGAAAGTAAAGCGATTAGCATGACGCTATCTCGGATGCAACTCTTCCGCAGCTATCCCGATGACGTGATGAGAAAAATGCTCGATCGCCTGCTGATGATTCTGCAACGGCAAGGAGTTGAGGTACTGTTTAATGCTGCTTTGGCAACGCTTCCCGACGAACTTAAAGAAACAGTTTTTGCTGTGACAACTGATATCGCTTTAGCAGATGGCGAGGTTTCAGAAGAAGAAGAACAACTTTTGAACGATCTTTACAGTGCATTGGGGCTTTCCGAAGATATTGCGCTCAAGATTATAGACGTAATGTTGATTAAGAACAAAGGTTAATAAAGAAGGAGAAGGAGTGAGGAGGGCGAGTTTTACAATATAAAAAATTAGCGCCTACTTAATTAGCTGATAACTTCTCCAAAAGTGCGGGTTTAGGGATATGATGGTTGGTAAAATTCAGATCCAATTTGCGATCGCCCGCTACTACCTCAAATGTCTTTCACTTACACCCGCACTGTTCGCTTTCAAGATACCGATGCTGCTGGAGTCGTTTACTTTGCTAACGTTTTGACGATGTGCCACGAAGCTTACGAGGCATCTCTAGCAGCATCGGGAATCAATCTCAAAGCATTTTTCACCAATCCCGAGGTTGCCTTTCCCATAATTCATGCTAGTGTAGATTTTTATCGCCCCATGTTTGCGGGCGATCGGCTGATGATTCAATTGACGCCGAAACCAGTTACTGGCGATGAATTTGAAATTGCCTATCAAGTATTTTCTGAGGAAGTGGCAGGAAGAAGCGCTGCTAAAGCTCTTACTAAGCACGTCTGCATCGATGCAGTTAGCAGAACTAGAAAACAGCTATCTGAAGACTTGATGCAGTGGATGAGGAAATTTGAAAGTTGAGATTTTAGATTAGTTTTATCGTTAAATAATAGCAGGGAATGACAGTCAGTAGATTTTAGATTTTAGATTTTAGATTTTAGATTTTAGATTTACTTGCAGCATTGAATCTGGGAGTTTCAACTTTGGTCTAAAATTTTGGACTGATCGCGACTTAAGTACGTGGCACGGTATCCGTTTTTGAGCGGGGTCTAATTTCTTTTAGGTTGAGAATTTTTTCGGAGTTTTTGATAGTATGTCAAATCGCAATTATGCCATTGTCGGCACGGGAGCTTTAGGGGGATTCTACGGTGGTAGACTGCAACAAGCAGGTTTAGAAGTCAATTTTTTGCTGCGCAGCGATTACGATCGCGTCAAAAAACACGGTTTGATTGTCGAGTCTCCCGAAGGCGACTTCACCCTCCCCCACGTCCGCGCCTACCACGACGCGCACAAAATGCCTCAGTGTGACGTAGTAATTCTAGCGCTGAAAACTACTCAAAATCACTTGTTGCCCAAAATTTTGCCTCCTTTATTAAAGGATAACGGGGCGGTTTTAGTATTGCAAAACGGATTGAATACGGAACCGGAAGTAGCTAAAATTGTCGGTGCAGAACGAGTGGTTGGCGGGCTGTGTTTTCTCTGTTCTTATAAAGTTGGGCCAGGTCACATCTGCCACCTAGATTACGGTACGATCACGCTGGGCGAATATGCCCAAGACTACAACCCCATCGGTATTACTGATAGATTGCACCAAATTGCTAGGGATTTTAAACGCGCTGACATTCCTATTAAGATGAGCGAAGATTTGCTATTATCCAGGTGGAAAAAGCTGGTTTGGAATATTCCTTATAACGGGCTGTCTGTAGTGTTGGATGCGAGAACTGACCAACTGATGGCTAATCCCGATACTCGGATTTTAGTCGAGGAAATCATGGGGGAAGTGATAGCCGGAGCCAAAAGTTGCGATCGTATTATTCCCGATGACTTTATCCCACAGATGCTCGAATACACTGAGAAAATGAAGCCTTACCGCACGAGCATGAAAATCGATTATGATGAATCGCGACCCCTGGAAGTTGAGGCGATTTTTGGTAATCCGATACGGGTGGCTGAACAAGCAGGTATTAAGTTGCGGCAAATAGAGGTACTTTACCGAATGTTGAAGTTTGTGGACGTTCAAAGACAAGAAGCAGAGAGGACGAGAAGGCTGTTAGGTTTGTCGTAATTAGTGAGTTGACTGTTGACTGTTGTCAGGAGTCGGAAATAAGCATGAGAAATTCTGGCTTCTGCATTGATTGCGATCGCCTAATAATTATTGATATTCGATCGCAATTTCTTGCAATTGTTCTCGATTGACTTTGCCTTGAGAATTGCGCGGCAATTGTTCGACAATTACCCAATATTTCGGCCGCTTAAACTTGCTTAACTTATCTTCTATTGCCGCTTGCAGATTTTGGACAGTAACTTCGGCATTAGCGGGAACGTAGATAGCCGTAACGACTTGACCCCAATCTTTGTCTGGCAAGCCAATTACAGCAATATCCGCAACTAAATTAGTCGATCGCACAACGGCTTCAACTTCCGCCGGAAATACATTTTCTCCGCCTGTGATAATTTTGTCGCTGCTGCGTCCGACGATATTTAAGTAGTTATTTTTATCAAAAAATCCCACATCGTCCAATTGGAAATATTCGCGATCGGCAAAATTATCAGGATAATAACCCAACGCTAAAGATTTAGCCTTTACCGCAATATTTCCGATTTGATTATTACACACAATATCGCCTTTTGCACTGCGAATAGTTATTTTAGCATGGGGTAAAGTTTGACCGGAACTGTTATTGCCCGCGAGAAAATCTTCGGGTTTTAGTGTAGCAATTTGCGAGGCGGTTTCTGTCATGCCGTAACTTGGCGCTAATTTGATTTGATAGTTTCTAGCTGTTTCTAAAAGTTCCGGCCAAGCGGGAGCACCACCCAAAATTACGGTACGAAACCGTCCCAGCCAATTAGCTGTATCTGGGCTTTGCAGCAGCCGTTGCAGTTGAGTTGGAACTAAAGAAATGAAAAATTCTTCGGGTTCGATATCGCATATTTTACCATTTTCTAATTCTTTAAATGATTGAATAGCGAGTTTTCCTCCGGTAGTAAAGGAACGCATAAATTGCATTAAACCGCTGACGTGGTATAATGGCAAAACGCAGAAAGAGTTGATTTTGTCAACTTGAAAATATTGTTGAAAACCTTGCACTGATGGTGTTAGCGTTTCCCAAGTGTGGATAGCAAAACGGATTTTCCCTGAAGAACCGCCGGTGGGAATCATGATTGTATCAAAACCGCTTTTACTAGGCGAATGGAATTCGCGGCTATACAAACGAAGCCCGCCTTCGCGGACTGGGATATGGGGATTTTTGGGAAGCGGGTATTCTCCTAAAAATATGTCGGGTTTGACTAAATCAAATACTTGTTGCCATTCTGGTTTTACCCAGTTGGGATTGCAGAGAAAAATCTGGCTTTTGGCGGCACGGGCGGCGATGAAACTGGCAAGAAATTGCACTGGTTCTGGTTCTGCGAGGCAAATTTTTGGGGGTGTTTCTCGTGCTTGATTTTGGGTGATTTGTTGAAATAGCCGATCGACAATTCGGGTAAATTCGCGACTGTCACAACCGATCAGCCAATTATCGGGCAAGTCAGACGCGATATCCAGGATATTTACTGTTAGATTTGTTGCCATAGATGCTTTCACCAAGTTTCTCGATTCAAAACAATTACCTAACCCGCTTGATTTAGTCGTGGGAGTAATCTAAAATCTAAAATCTAAAATCTAAAATCGAATGATTGTCATCGAACCAGCAATCGGTACCAAAGCCTAATGCTCTCTTATTTAAAGACAATTCTGTTGCTAAAATTAATGCTGCTTGTCTGCCGATTTCGGTTTCAAATACTGATGAGAAAACAGCGTCTATATTGTGAGTTTGACAAAATTTTCGCAGTTGAGATGGAGAACCGCAGATCGCAGGTTTAATGACGAAAATTCCCCGCCAGCCTTGGCTGTAGCACTCTTGGATGCGATCGAGGTTGGCAGCAGATTCATCTAGGGCGATCGGAGTTGCATAAATAGCATTCAATTCTACCATTTCCTGAAACTGTGTTACGGGCAGCGGCTGTTCCAAAAATTCAATGCTTGCGGAAAAGTCGGGAGTTGCTTTTACCTTGTCGCAAGCTTCCAGCCATGTTTTAGCCTGCGAGTAACTGAGTCCCCCGTTGGCATCTAACCGCAAAAATGCCGATTCTCGATCGCACAAATTGTGCATTGCTTCGATTAGCTGCTGAAAAATTTTTAATTCTTGTTCAATTGCAGCAACACCAATTTTCCATTTAAACGTCCGATATCCCTCTAACCAAAGAACTTGCAAAGCCTGCAAAGCTGTTTCACCTGCTGGCAATAAACCGCTGAACCGATTTTTTTCTTTCTCATTCCCAACCTCTCTCCATTGCTGACTTCTTAAGACTGAACCCGCAATCAATGTCGATTTTAGGCGAAGTCTAGATCCCCCTAAATCCCCCTTAATAAGGGGGACTTTGAGAATATTTCTTGTCCCCCCCTTATTAAGGGGGGTTAGGGGGGATCTAGAGTTTGATAGTGCTGACTCAAAGCCAAATTGACAAGCCGGCAATTCAGCGGAAATAGCAAAAATCATCTCTGATGAAATATTACCTTGCCACTGGTGACAAAAATCTAAAGCTTGCTCAAAACTTTCGGAACCAAACCAACTCAAAGGGGCAATTTCTCCCCAACCAATTTGATTGTTTTCGCCAACAAGTCGCAGGATAATTCCCGATCGAGTATCCCAGATGCCGTGACTTGTTTGCAAGGGGCGCTTAAATTTTCGCTGATAAGTGCGAAACTCGAATTGATAAAGCATTAGTTTTTCAGTTAATCATAAAATTGTCTCACAACTGTGACAAACTTATCAATATTTTCAAAATGGATATTGTGACCAGCTTTTGGTACAATTTCCAGAGTAGCGGCCGGACACAAGCTGGCCATTTCGGTATTTATAGTTGTAAATTTATCATCATATTCTCCCGCTAGCAAGAGAATTGGAATTTGATTTTGTGCGAGTTTTTCCCAGAGAGAGGGCTGGTTGCCGGTTCCCATGTTGCGGAGGGATTTGGCTAATTCTAAGGGATTGTTTGCTAAGCGGGTTTCTATGAGTTTGTCGAAGTTGGGAGAGTTTTTTAAAGATTTGAATAAAGGGCGATCGTACCAGTTTAATAAAAAATCTTTAATGTTGCTATTTTCCAGCTTTTGTGCTAGGTGTAAATCGGCTTGCAGGCGGTGCGATCGCTCTTTTTCTGTTTTCAATCCCGGAGAAGCTGACTCTAACACTACTTTCTCGAATCTTTCAGGAAAATGTAATGTCATGTACAGTGCCAATCGCCCGCCCATTGAATAGCCGAATAACAAACATTTGTCTATTTGTAAATCATCTAATAACTGTATCAATGCTTGGGCTGTATTTGGCATATTGTAGCAACTTTCGTCGCCGATTACTCTGGTTTCTCCGTGACCGGGAAGGTCAACTGCTAGACAGCAATAATTTTTAGAAAGTAAGGAAATGATGGGATTAAAGTCTTGACAATCGCAGGTGAATCCGTGGAGAAATAAAATTAATGGCTGATTTTTATGACCAGTTATGGAATAGTGAAAGTGATTATTTTTTTTAAATTTATCCATATACAATTATTAGTATAAGTGCCGTATTTACTAAAATCTTATTTCCGCATCGCCAACAGAAATGACTGCCTGAAAACGAGTGGGAAAGTCCATACCAAGAAGACCATCTATACGAAGATTTGGCGGTATATCGTGGGCAAATACGTCAAAATTTTCTATTAGTTGACCCACGCAATTAAACCAAGATACATTAATTACAGGAACATAGATTCTTCCTTGACCTGTAACTAATTCTTGCCTGCGTAAAGGATTGCGCGTATCGTAACCCAGATTTTGTAATACTTGAACTGGCAATATTGTGAAGCTAGATCCGGTATCTACCAATAAACGCACCCGCACAAAATCGCCCCCTTCTCTACTGCCAACAGTTGCTGGCACGGCTAGCAAATTTTGTCCATAACGCAACAAGCGGTAAACTTTCTGATAAGCTGGCATTTTCGTTACAACATCACTGCTATGTTATCAGGTATCGAGCCAGTATACTCTATTGCGACAGATTTTCCATCCCTTAATGAAAGCTTACTGTAAATTTCATCGCGTTCTGTTGCATGGGCTAAAACTTCACCTCGAATCACGTTTAATTCTTCATCTAATTCAGGATTGACGATGAGTACCCACTCATCAGGATATAGGCTAAAAATTTCTTCTAAACTCATAATTTGACCTATTTCTGTTTGCGTACTCATGCTTTGATTCTCCTTTTTTACGATTCAATATGAGGTACGATTGCTAAATTAAAGAAAATTTTGAGAAGTCACCCAACTGCACCAACTCCCTCAACTTAGCAAACCATACCTCCATTTTACCGAAATTCTCGATCGCCCGATCTACAAAACAAACCCCAACGCCAGCAGCAATCCGCTCGAAAAATGCAGCGTAACTGCGATAAACTTAGAGTTGCTGACCTTTGCCGGTTGGTCGTGATAGTCTGTGACATGGCGGCAAAGGTCGATCGCAAATGACACACTCCCAAAAATCAACAGCGTCCAAATTGGGAACATTCCCAAAGCCACAAATAGCACAGTCAAAGCATAAACGCTGCCGCACAACCACTGCAACAACTGAGCACCTTTTTTCGTACCGAGTCGAACAATTGGCGATTTTTTGCCGGCCGCCAAATCGTCCTCAACTTGGTGAAAATGGGAACAAAATAAGATGATACTCGTAGTAATTCCCACGATTGCCGAAGCCGCAAAATTAGTTGCAGACCAAGTTTGAGTTTGACTGTAATAAGCAGCGGCGAAGGCTAGCGGCCCAAAGGTGAAAAAGCAGATGATTTCCCCTAAACCCTGATAGCCAAGACGAAACGGAGGCCCTTGATAAGTGTAGCCGAGAGCACAGCACAAAACTACTAGCAAAATTACTGTTGGGTCTTTTTGCCACCAGCTTATGGCGCAGATTCCCGACACTCCGACTGCTAAAAACAGATTAGCCAGCCCGAAAATTAAAGCTTTATTTCCGGTTAAATTAACTAGGGAATGTGCTTTGTTTTTATCGATTCCTGTTTCCGAGTCAAATACATCATTGCTGAGATTCAGCCATGCTATAATCAAAATGGCTGAAATTAAAAATGTCGAAAAAATTGACGAATTAATCGTTTGAGTTTCGGCAAAAGCAATTGCAGTTCCTACTGAAATAGGAATCACCGCAACGCTGTACATGGGCGGCTTGATTGCCGCCAGCCACAATTTACTATTTGGACGTTCAATTAACTTTGTTGTCATCACACAAACTTGATTCAATTGATAGCAGCGTAGTAATTTTACAATTTTATTGGTCAAGAAAGTCTACTCTGTATCGGGTTGAGTGCGCGGGGGGCATCCGTTGAGAGGCTTTGCGGGCGATCGCACGCCCGGTAATGCCCGTCTGCAAACCTCTGCGGGCTCGATCGCATGAGAGTCGAGATTTAGTCGCTCAATCTTAAAGTTTTGTGTCTAAATGTTTCGATCGATCGCGCGATAGTCTGTTTTCTGCCCCAAGCGAACCCAAACTTTCCGGGAAACTCGAAAGGTCGTGTTTTGCGATCGCCCTGCCGTGCTTAGATCGAAATAGGGGTTTTAGCCGGACAAACCCACACTCTATCTGACAAATCTGCTATTCTCGCTTTCATGACAGTAATACCGCACCGCGCTAATCTCTTGCAAGACCGCAATCAACTGCATCAGTTTCTGTTAAATTGCCAGCAGTCTTTAGCTGAAAAAGATCGCACAAAAATAGTTAGTATTTCTCAGGAAATTTACCCCCTCGATCCGCTAGCTGTACTGCAAGAGATTTCCGAACCTTGTCAGCGGCACTTTTACTTTGAAAAAAGAAACCCAATTGTCGGCAAAAGTTTTGCGATCGCAGCCATTGATTCGGCAATCCATCTCACAGTAGCAGGAACCGATCGGTTTGCCTTAGCTCAAAATTTTATTCGTTCAACACTTGCCAATACAATTACCATTGGTGCGGAACGCTTGCCATTTAGCGGGCCTCACTTTTTTTGTAGTTTTGCTTTTTTTGATGAAAACCTTGCTCCTAATTCTTACTTTCCGCCCGCCACCATATTTTTACCCAAATGGCAAATTACCAGACAGAAAGATAGCTGCATTCTCGTCGCCAATGCCATAATAGAAAAAGATATAAACATTAAAAACATCGCTGAAAATATTTGGCAAACCTTCGATCGAATTGAATCTCACAAATACCATAAACTAACTACTGCGATCGACAGTTCGATATCTTTGAAACAAATCCCAGTCAATGATGCCAGTCAATTTAAAACATCAGTCAAGTCTGCTTTAGAATTGATAGCCTCTAAATATTTTAGTAAAATTGTTTTATCCCAAGCAATCAATGTAATTTCTCAAACCCCTTTCAGTTTAATAGATTCATTAAACAACTTGCGCCTCAGCTATCCAGATTGCTATGTGTTTTCAACCAGTAACGGCAAAGGACAAAATTTTATCGGTGCCAGTCCAGAACGTTTAATTAGCATTCACAACAATCAGTTATTAACAGATGCTTTAGCAGGTTCAGCACCGAGAGGAAAAACTGAGGCGGGAGATGCGAAATTAGCCCACGGATTGCTAGAAAGCGAGAAAGATATTCGAGAACATCAAGTTGTGATCGACTTTATTGTCGATCGCCTGTCAAAACTCGGCATAACTCCCAATTTTTCCCCAGTGCCCAGACTGCTGCAACTATCAAACATTCAGCATTTGTGGACACCCATAACTGCTCAAATCCCCCCTGATATTCATTTATTAAAGATTTTAGCTCAACTGCATCCAACCCCAGCGGTAGCGGGCGTGCCGAGAGATATTGCCCTAGAACAAATTCGCCGCTGCGAAAGCTGCGATCGCTCTTTGTACGCAGCACCCCTGGGCTGGATCGATCGCGCCGGCAACGGCGAATTTGCGGTCGGCATTCGATCGGCATTAATCGATGGCGATCGGGCGATACTTTATGCTGGTGCCGGTATTGTGGCGGGTTCCGAACCGGAGAAAGAACTAGCAGAAATTCAGCTCAAATTGCAGCCACTTTTAAATGCTTTAGTCTAATTCAGCTAATTGGCAGAATGTAGAGTTGTCTAGCTAATTAATTGAGTCTGTGTTAATGTTTAATTTTCACTTCCTCAAAATGTTCTACTATGGGAAAAGGATTGTAAAAATGGTGAAGCATTCTTTTCCACTCTTGATATTCAGCGGAATTTCTAAATTTAATTGTATGAGCTTCTAAATTTTCCCATCTCACCAATAAGAGATATTTTCCTTGAACTTCTGTGCAGCGATGAAGTTCGTGAGATAAATATCCATCTATAGACGCTATCAGACTGGAAGCTTCTCTAAAAGCTATCTCAAAATCACTCTCACAGCCAGATTTGACATTCAGCACAACCGCCTCAAGAATCATAAAAATGTATCCTGACAATTATTTCGGTATAATATCGTAGCACAATACAGAGTTGAGCTACTCAGATTTAGCAATGCCAATAGATTTTCGCAACACAAATACCGTCTGGGCTTCCGTATTAGCAGAGACATTGCAACGACTGGGATTAACTACAGCCGTGATTTGTCCCGGTTCGCGATCGGCACCGCTAACAATAGCTTTTGCTCAAAACAAAAAAATAGAAACTATTCCCATACTCGACGAACGTTCAGCAAGTTTTTTTGCATTAGGAACCGCCCAAAAATCATCTTTGCCAACAGCACTAATTTGTACGTCGGGAACCGCAGCCGCCAACTTTTATCCTGCGATAATAGAAGCCAGAGAAAGTCGAATTCCGCTGCTAATATTCACCGCCGATCGACCTCCCGAACTGCGCGACTGTCACGCCGGACAAGCGATCGACCAAGTGAAAATATACGGCAATTATCCCAACTGGCAAGCCGAATTAGCGATACCTTCTGCGTCCATAGGAATGCTAGACTATCTGCGGCAGACGATCGTGTATGCTTGGGAGCGATCGCAATTTCCAACACCAGGCCCCGTCCACCTCAACATCCCCTTTCGCGACCCACTTGTACCCGTTCCAGACATAGCTGTAGAAGTTTTAGAAACACAATTCAATCCCGAAGATTTCTTTGCAGGATTAGAACCCATTTTCGCCGGAGAAAGCTCTACCCCCCCCAGCCCCCCCTTGTTAAGGGGGGGAGAAGAAAGTACAATGCAACAATGGCAAAAGTGCGATCGAGGGATAATTATTGCAGGCGTTGCACAGCCTCAATTTGCCGAAAAATACTGTAGTGCGATCGCTCAAATTTCCCAATTATTAAACTGGCCAGTTTTAGCAGAAGGACTCTCCCCAGTCAGAAACTACGCCCAACTAAACCCCCATCTAATTTCCACCTACGATTTAATCCTGCGAAACCGCGAACTAGCAGATAAATTAACCCCAGAAATCGCCATTCAAATCGGAGACTTGCCCACAAGCAAAGAATTGCGAAACTGGCTAGGTAAAACCCAACCAAAACGCTACATAATCGACCCCAGCCACCACAATTTCGATCCGCTACACGGCAAAACAATTCACCTGCGAACCTCCGTAGAAAATCTCGCAACTATATTAACTCTTGTCCCCCCCCTTAACAAGGGGGGGTTAGGGGGGGTTCTAACCACTGCTACCACTAATATATCCCCTCAAATCCCCCCCCTTAACAAGGGCGAGTCAACTCAAGTCCCCCCCCTTAGCAAGGGGGGGTTAGGGGGGGTTCTAACCTCTCCCTCAAACAAATACCTCCAACTTTGGCACAACACCGAAATCCAAGTCAGACAAACAATAGACCAAAAAATATCAGCAATTAACAACATAATCGAACCCAAAGTTTCCTGGCTGCTTTCCCAAATTTTGCCGCCAGCAACACCGATATTTATTGCCAACAGTATGCCCGTCCGAGATGTCGAGTTTTTCTGGAAGCAGAACAACTTAGAAATAAAACCGTTTTTCAATCGCGGCG
Organism: Microcoleus sp. MOSTC5; assembly: GCF_036701825.1. Classification (NCBI taxonomy): domain Bacteria; kingdom Bacillati; phylum Cyanobacteriota; class Cyanophyceae; order Oscillatoriales; family Microcoleaceae; genus Microcoleus; species Microcoleus sp. MOSTC5. The sequence continues at coordinate 75,773 of NZ_JAUBRK010000038.1, forward strand.
CTAACGGTATAGACGGCACATTATCAACAGCGTTGGGAGTTGCTCACCGCAATCAAAGCAGCATCATGCTAACAGGTGATTTAACACTTTTGCACGATACAAACGGTTTTTTAATTAAAAATAAATTTGTTGGTCATCTGACAATCATATTAATTAATAACAACGGCGGCGGAATTTTTGAAATGTTGCCAGTTGCCAAATTTGACCCGCCCTTTGAAGATTTTTTTGCCACGCCGCAGGATATCAATTTTGCTCAGTTGTGTGCAACTTACGGCGTGGAACACGAGGTAATTGAGGATTGGGAACAGTTCAAACAAAAATTAATTTCACTGCCCAATAGCGGGATTCGCGTCTTAGAATTGCAAACAGACAGGCGATCGGATGCTAAATGGCGGCAAGACAATCTAAGTAAATTTGCCAAAGATTTGTAGTCAGGACTTTTGTCAATAAGCGTTTCGCGGGCGGGCAAGATGCCCACCCCACAAGCAGAAAATTCACTCTTTGTGGAACAGGCCCGAAAGCCTATTCTTGGGAATGGTGCAATATCTCAGTTTAAACTGCTGGTTGAGCTAGCAGCGGATCTAACTGTCCTTCTGCATCGAGTTTGTGAATGTCATCGCAGCCGCCTACGTGTTCGTTATTAATGAAAATTTGGGGTACGCTGCGGCGTCCGTTAGCGCGATCGGCCATTGCCTTTCTAGCGGCTTCATCGCCATCAATTTTGTATTCCGTGAAATTTACGCCTTTCCACCACAGCAAAGTTTTGGCGCGGATGCAGTATGGACAGGTTTGCCAAGTATAGATTTCCACATTGGCTTTGATGCGATCGGGCTTGCGGCCCAAGATGGGATTGAGAAAATCAAGCATTTTTGGTACTGGGGTAAAAATTTAACTGGTTGGGGGATTAACGATCATTTTAGCGAAATGCCGTCAGCCCCACGTCCTACCCAAAAATTGGCGCGGGATGGAATTGCCTGCGGCAACCTGTGGCACTGTGACCCAAGTCACAACTTTACTCTACTCGGATCACTTGCTTTCACCCCTGACAATCACCTTCGCGGCCTCATTAATATCACCGATCTTTTGAGGAAACCAGAAGATGATAAATATATCGAATTCAACCGCACTGCCATGAATCCCTTACAACTCCTCCCCGGCGCTATCTCTGAAATCCTCGCTTCTGTAACCGATACAGGCGTTTTGACTCTGGCGGATCGCTACGGTTTGATGGCCGCCACCTTCGACGACTCTCTGAATGACGAAGAGAGAGGCTGCGTCAACCGCTTGTTGCGGGCGGTGCTCAGAGGCCGAGTGAAAGTGGTCAACGAACTTTCAGCAGCATTCTAATCGGGATTTGAAGTTTTGTTCTGAAGGCAAGGTGAGTCAGCGGTAGATAAAAATAGTGGAAACTCAGGCAGGAGTTGAAACAGCGGTAATTTGAATTCGATTTAAAGTTTTCTCCTCTAACTCAACAACGGTTTATTTGTCAAAGCAGCCTTTACAGGCTGCTTTTTTTTGATCTAATCGCGGATTTAGAGGTTGTACTGGCGGCAGAGGTCGATCAGTTCTTGTTGGAAGCGATCGCGCACATTGTGGGGCGACACAATAACGCAATCTTTGCCGTACCGAAAGACTTCTCGAATCAGCCAGAAGGGATTAGAGACGCGCCGCACTACTTGACGGACATCTCCGATGACTTCATTACTGATATCTCTGAGTCTGGCTTCGTAGGCTGTCACCATCCCACGATAAAAGTGTAAATACACTTTTAAATAATCTAGGCCTTGTTGTCTCCACTGTCCGTCTGTTGGCACGATCGCCTGAATGCGATCGAACCGCAGACAGCGATTGTGGATGAGTTCTGGATAATCGGGATTTTTGATGTCTTCGGTCTCTTCGCACCAAATTTCCAGGTAAAAGCGCTTTTCTTCAAAGGAAATCTCGGCATAGCGGGCTGTATAAGCTAAATCCTCTCCTTTGGGATTGCGGTACAGGACAAGAAAGGGTTGCTGTTTATCGATCTGCGCTTCGGCTTGAATGCGCGACGCTACGGTAGGTTTGCTCACCTGTTGCAGCAGCGATTGACGCAGGGGGGCTTCCAGATTTCCTCGCTCTATCAGTAGATTTGACACAGCTTGAGCTTGTGCTGCGTATTTTGAGTCGAGGAGAAGCCTGATGGCTTGCTGCAAAGCTGCCACTTGGGTGGAGTTGAGGGTGAAGGGTTCACCAACTTCTAACTTGTGCTGGGCGATCGCCACCAATAACCCAGATACACTGGGGGATTTGCCCCAAAAGATACCGAGGCGAAGGGCGATCGCCTCTAGCTGTTCCTTGGTTTCCGGCGGGACTGAAAGGGTGAGTGCTTCTTTTTTTCGCGGCATTTCTAAAATACACTTGCACATTTAAAAAAAATGTGTCATTGTAGGTTTAGTTTAAGTACAGATTACATCAAGCTACAGGCAGATAACCATGATAGCCTACACTATCCTGCTGAAACCCGTGTACTCACATCCCGCCCCGACGCTTCCATCAGGCATTACCTTACCTCCGGCCTGGGACGGGCTCTCGCAGCATCAAGTCGAAACCTACGAAGCACTGAAAGACCCAACCATTGATGTTGTCTTCAATACAGCAATGACAGGGGACGGTAAAAGTTTAGCAGCTTTTCTGGCAGCCGTGACAAATCGCACGTACACTTTAGCAATGTACCCCACAAACGAACTGGCGCGCGATCAGGAAAAACAGGTAAGAGGCTACAAAGCACTGTTTAAACCGGAAAACGACCCGCAAATTTATCGTTTGAATGCAGCAATCCTGGAAGATTTTATTGCGACAAATAAACTTTCTTCAAAATTAGCAGGATTGTGCGATCGCGCGGACAACTCAGAAATTTTACTGACAAATCCAGACATCTTCCATTACATCCACGACTTCCGCTACCTGCGGCGAAACAAAGAAGGTAAAGGAGATAACCCCGATCGCCTGTTTGCCAAGATTGACGACAACTACAAACTATTTATCTTTGACGAATTCCACATTTTTTCATCTCCCCAAATTGCCAGCGTCATCAATGCTATCCTGCTAATTAAGCATACACTTCCAGGCAAAAAGTTTTTATTCCTCTCTGCTACACCGAACGATTTGTTAGAGGAGTTTTTATCCAAAGCTGGATTAAAGCATCGCATCATCGATCCAGTCAAGCAGGGAGGTTATCGGTTTGCAGCCGGCGACAACTGGCGACAGATTAGTTATCCGATCAACTTGACTTTTCCGCAAAAGTTAGAACCAAACCTGCGCTCTAGTTATAACAATAGTTCGGACAGTTTTTAAGCAGCCAGAGTACCATAAGACAAGACTGAAGGAAGGTTAGGGTGATTTAAA